>JBGPOM010000089.1:0-6800 GCA_041488075.1 Gemmatimonadota bacterium | reverse complement strand
GGGGCGGTGAAGGTGCGGGGTGCCGCTCACCGCCCGGCCCACCAGCACCATCCCCGACCGTTGCGCGATCGTCAGCGCCAGCGTGGACGGAACGCTCGGCGTCGCCACCCAGGCGAGCCCGGCGCGCGCGGCCTTGAACGCCAATTCGGCCGAGATCCGTCCCGTCACGAGCAGTCCACGCCCGACGATCGCCGTGCGGGCGAGCACCGCCGCGCCGATCACCTTGTCCACCGCGTTGTGCCGCCCGATGTCCTCGGCGTGGAACGACAGCGCCACGCCGTCCGTCAGGGCGGCCGCGTGGATGCCGCCGGTCTCGTTGTAGCGCGTGCCGGTCGCGAACAGCGCCTTGAAAAGCGCCCGGAGCGCCTCAGCCGCCGGCGGCTCGCCGCGCGCGGCGGCGCGCCGCACGGTGTGCGGATCGGCGAGCAGCGTGGTGACGGCGCCGCATCCCGACGCGAGCACCCGCTTGCGGTTTTCTCCCTTGACCAGCACCACGCGTTCCGGCTTCACGTCCGCCCAGAAGCCCAGATCGGGAGCGCAGGGTCGGAGCCGCACCAGGTCGTCCAGCGATTCGATGTAGCCCTCGCCGTGCAGCCAGCCCACCGCCAGCTCCTCGAGCTGGTCGGGCGTGCACATCCAGGTCACGACCGGCTCGCCGTTCACCTCGAGCCAGACGGGCCACTCCTCGACGGCGGCGGAGTCCTTGAGCATCCGGCCTTTGCGATCCCCGGGCTGCCGCCCGGGGTCAGTTGGGGATCCCGGAAGGTCAGGCTTCGCCACGGTACTCGGAGTAGAGATGAGGCCCCTCCTGGATGCGGATCGCGTGGAGCGTGACGCCGGCCGGCAGGTCGGGCGCGAGGCGTTCCCATATGTACACCGCCAGGGCCTCCCCGGTCGGCAGCCATTTGCCGTCCGCAAACGTCGGAACGTCGTGGTTGATGTGCCGCCCGTCGAGAGGAGCGACGATCTCGCGTTCCAGCAGGTCGTCGAGGGTCTTGAGGCTCATCACGCCGGCCCGGCCGGGGTCGAACGGTCCTCGCACCGTAACGTGACATTCGTAACGATGGCCGTGGTCGTGGGCGGCGGCGCCGAACTCGGGTCCCTGGGGGAACCGGTGCGTCGCCGTGAACTCCACCACTCGCGTCAGATAGGCAATCGGCATCGTCAGAACACCCGCACGGCGCTGGCCTTGAAAGAGAACACCACGGGAGCATCGGGCGCGAGCGCCAGATCGCGGGCGGCCTCGGCCGTCACGACGGCGACGAGCTCGACGCCGACGTCGGCGGTGACGTGCACGACGCCCCCTCCCGGCCGAGTGGCGGCGATGCGCGTGACGCGGCCCGCGAGCACGTTGCGTGCCGAGGACGGCAGCGGTTCGCGGCTGACGAAGATGTCGGTCGGCGCCACGGCGAGCACCACCGGTCCCGTGCGGTCGGTGCTCACGGCGATGTCGATCGAGCCCACGCGCGCGTGCTTCAGGTCGCCCCCGTCCGTGCCCGCGGGCAGGTCCACGCGGAACAGGTTCTCGGGCGTCACCGGGGAGAGGCGGCCTTCGGCGAGGGCACGGATGTCGTCGGCCCAGCGATAGGCGTCCTCGAGCTGGTGGGAGGCGATGCAGACGGCGAACGGCCGCTCCGCCCGAGTCGCCCGCTCTTGGGCGAGGGCGCGGTACAGCGTGCCGGCGGCGGCGCGATCCGCCGAGCTGGCGGGCTCGTCGAGCAGCAGGACGTCGGGACGCACGGCCAGCGCGCGGGCGACGGCGACGCGCTGCACCTCGCCGTCCGACAGCTCGTGGCGCCGCCGCTCGAGCAGGGCGGTCAGGCCGAACTGTTCTGCGACTGTCTCCACTTCCCTGTTCACCGCTGTGCGTCCAACCCCCCGCACCTGCAACCCGAAACCGAGATTGTCGCGCACTGACCCCCGTAGCAGGATCGGCCGCTGCTCGACGAGCGTGACCCGGCGGCGCAGCGCGGCGGGCGGCCGGCGCGGTACCGGGGCGCCCTCCCACAGCACCTGGCCCTCGGTGGGCGCCTCGAGCAGCGCGAGCAGGCGGAGCAGGGTGCTCTTGCCCGACCCGTTGTGGCCCACGACGGCAACCAGCGCGCCGGCCGGCACCGCGAAGTGATCGAGGTTCAGTACCAGGCGCCCGTCGTAGCGGTGGCGCACCCCGCGCAGCTCAACCATCGCCTTTTCCCTGGAGCGCTTGCAGGGCGACGTTGACGATCAACGCCATCGCGATCAGCACGAGTCCGAGCGCGAGGGCGAGGCCGAAGTCGCCTTGGGAGGTGTACAGCGCGACCGCCGTCGTGAGCGTCCGGGTCGATCCGCGGATGTTACCGCCCACGATCATCGCGGCGCCGATTTCGGCCACCACCTGGCCGAAGGCGGCGGTGATCACGGCGGCGAGCGCGAAGCGGGCTTCGCGCGCGACGGTCCAGGCGGTGCGCCAGCGTCCCGCGCCCAGCGTTTCCGCCGTGCGCCGCACGCGCGGATCGACCCCCTGCACGGCGGCAGCGGAGAGCGCGGCGGCGATGGGGAGGGCGAGCAGCACGTCACCGATGACGATCGCCTGCCAGGTGTAGAGCCAGCCGAGCCCGCCGAGCGGGCCGCGGCGCGACAGCAGGCCGTAGAGCAGCAGCCCCACGACGACCGTGGGGAAGGCGAGCGCGGTGTTGACGGCGGTGAGCGCCGCGCGGCGCCCCCAGAAGCGGCGCGTGGCGAGGAAGTAGCCGAGGGGGAGCCCGATGCCGCAGGCGAGGATCGTCGCGACGACGGCGACCTTCAGGGTGAGCAGGGCGATGCCGAGCACTTCCGCATCGCCCGAGAGGAGCAGCGCGACGGCGCGCCGGAAACCCTCGGCTAGAAAATCCATCCGATGCCGAGGCTGAGCCAGGGATGCATGGTCCAGTCGGTCAGCGGGTCCGTGATTGGCACCACCCGGCTGCCGTCCGGCGCCGGGCTATGGAAGGAGACGGGATAGCGCAGGCGCCACATGATCGCGCGCGCATCGAGCTGCACCGTGAACTTCCGCCCGGCGTGCCAGCGCACGCCGGCGTTGCCGCCGAACGTCAGCTTCCTGCCGAACTGGTAGCCGCTGGCCGTCGTGTCGCCCGGCGAGTGGAGCTCGAATGCCATCCCCACCCCGGTGCCGATGTACGGGGCGAAGCTGTGCCACGTCTTGCCGCCCGTCAGCCGGAGCTGTAGCGCGATCTCGGTGAACAGGATGTCGGTGTCGGCCGGGCCCGTGCGCCGGTTCGGGTTTGTGTCGTTCACCGCGGGGTTGATGATGAAGCGGTCGCCCTTCAGGTAGGCGGCCGTGATCTGTAACAGGGTGGGACGGCCGAGGGCCAGCTCGTAGCGCGCGCCGAAGGTCGTCGCGTTGCCCGGTCCCGCGCCCGCCCGGCCGCGGTCGCCCCCCAGGTGGCCCACGAACATCACGGGGCCGGCGCCGCGGAAGATGTCCTGGTAGGGGGACTGCGCGGGCTCGTGGCCGACTTGGGCGGAAAGGCCGGAAGGATGGAATGATTGAAAGATGGAAAGAACTCCCACGGCGAGCGCCGTGACCCGAATCATCCGCCTCGTTCCAACGTTCCAACGTTCCATCTTTCCACCTTCCATCATTCCATCCTCCGTAGGTCCCGCCCCGTCATTTCCGGCGGGGGCTCGATGCCGAGCAGGTGCAAGATCGTCGGTCCGACGTCCCGAAGCGAGCCTCCGGAGCGCAGTTGACCGCGGGCGTCCGCTCCCACGATGACGAACGGCACCGGATTCGTCGTGTGCGCCGTGTGTGGGCCCCCCGTCAGGGGGTCGATCATCAGCTCGCAGTTGCCGTGGTCGGCGGTGACCAGCAGCGTCGCGCCCGCCTGCTCGGCGCTCGGAAGCACCCGCGCCAGGCACTGGTCCACCGTTTCGACCGCCTTCACGGCCGCCGCTAGTACCCCGGAATGGCCCACCATGTCCCCGTTGGCATAGTTGCACAGAATGAAGTCGTGGTGCCGCTCGGCGATCGCCCGGCACAGCACGTCGGTCACGCCCGCCGCGCTCATCTCCGGCATCAGGTCGTAGGTCGCCACTTTCTGCGACGGCACCAGCAGCCGCTCTTCCCCCGCGTACGGCGGCTCGAATCCCCCGTTGAAGAAGTAGGTGACGTGGGCGTACTTCTCCGTTTCGGCGGTGCGGAACTGCGTCTTCCCGCGCTCGGCGAGGACTTCGGCGATGATGCGGGACAGCACGATCGGCCCGAACGCCGCTGGCACCGGGAACGTCGCGTCGTACTGTGTCATCGTCACCAGGCGGGTCTTGGGCCCTCCCCGCACGTCGAACCCGTCGAAGTTCGGTAGCGCGAGCGCCCGCACGATCTGGCGCATCCGGTCGGCGCGGAAGTTGAAGCAAAACACCCCGTCGCCGTCCTTGATCCGCGGCGTCCCCGCGATCACGCGCGGCTTCACGAATTCGTCGGTCTCGCCCGCCTCGTACGCCTGGCGGATCGCGGCGAGCGGGTCCGCGGCCGGCGCGCCGACACCCTTCACCATGGCGTCGTAGGCGAGCTTGGTCCGATCCCATCGCTTGTCGCGATCCATCGCGTAGTAGCGGCCCACCACGGTGGAGACGACCGCCCGACCGGCTGAGCGCCCGACCGCCTCGGTCAGGTCCTCCATGAATCCGAGCCCCGACTTGGGCAGCGTGTCCCGCCCGTCGAGCCACGCGTGGATGGCGACGGGCACACGCTCGCGGCGGCCCAGCTCGATGGCGGCGAGGAGGTGCTGGTCGAGCGCGTGGACGCCGCCCGAGCCGATGAGGCCCATCAGGTGCAGGGTCCCGCCCGACTGGCGCACGGCCGCGCACAACTCCACGAGCGGCGCCAGGCGGAAGAACTCGCCCGAGGCGACCGACTGCGAGATCCGCACGATGTCCTGCGCCACGATGCGGCCGGCGCCGAGATTCAGGTGGCCGACCTCGCTGTTGCCCATCTGCCCGTCGGGCAGGCCGACGGGGAGCCCCGACGCGTCGAGCAGGGTGCGGGGTGCGTGCTCCCACAGCCGGTGCCACGTGGGCGTGCGGCCCAGCTCGATGGCGTTGCCCTCGCGTGCGGCGCGAAAGCCCCAGCCGTCGAGCACGATCAGGACGACCGGGGTGCGCTGGCCGCGGCTCGTTGTCATATTGAAGGGGATGCAAGTTAGCCAGATCTTCCGCGCCCTTCCAGTTGTGCTCTGCCTCGCGGCGCCCGTCGCGGCACAGGGCCGTTATCGCGTCAGCAACGACGGCGAATGGTTCTATCAGGAGCCGGGCGGCCGCAGGCTCGCGCGCCTGGCGCGCGGCGCGATCGTGGGCGGGGGCGAGACGCGCGGCGACTGGATGCACGTCACGCTGGAGGGCTGGATCTTCGCCACGTCGGTGGGTCCGAGCCCGAGGCCAGAGTTCGATCTGGCCGTCACGCGCGCGCCCGACGAGAACCTCCGCTCTTCGGCCGGCGGCGCGCTGGTCGCAAAGCTCGCGGAGGGATTTGGCTTGAAGCGGGTCGGCGCGGCCGACCGCTGGGTGCACGTGACGCGGGACGGGTGGGTGCAGACCAGCGCGCTCGTCCCAATCCCGGACGTGACGGCCACCCGCACCGTAGACTCCACTGCCGCCGCAACTTCCCAGGGTGGGTTAACCCCGGGGCCACGCCCCGGGGTTCCTGCGGACACCGGGACGGCACCAGCGGGCGGCACCCGCGCCCAATCCGCCCGCGCGACGACGCTGTACCGTGCGCCGGACGGTCCCGAAGCCGGGAGCGTGAATGCCGAAACGCCGCTGCGGGTCCTGGGCCGGAGCGGCGACTGGGCGCGTGTGCAGCTCGAGGGGTGGGTGAAGTCGGCGGAGCTGCAGGCAGCCCCGGCCGGCGTGCTGGTGGGCGTGAGCGCCGCGGAGCTGCGCGCCGAGCCGCAACGCTATGCGGGGCAGGTGCTCCGCTGGACGCTGCAGTTCATCGCCGTGCAGAAGGCGGACGACCTGCGCCCCGACATTCCGAACGACGCGACGTACGTGCTCGCCCGGGGACCGCTGCCCGAGCGGGGCTTTGTGTACGTGATCATCCCCGACGCGAAGCTCGCCGCCGTGCAGGCCCTCGCGCCGCTCGCCAACATCCAGGTCACCGCGCGGGTGCGTCAGGGCCGCAGCCGCTATCTCGGCAACCCCGTGGTCGACCTGATCTCGCTGGAGGCTTCCCCGTGAACGACGTGCTGGCTGAGCGCATCCGGCGCAGGTTGGAAACGCTCTCGGACGAACAGGTCTACCAGGTGCTCGACTACGTCGAGTTTCTCGAGTCGAAGTACGCCCAGCGGGCCGCCGGCGCGCCGGCGTTCCAGAAAGTCGCGGAGACGCTGGAGGACACGCTGCGCGCCGGCCGGGTGCCGGTGAACATCATCCGGGGCACCATGGACGCGGTGGGGAAGGCCGGGAAGTTCCTCGGCGGGCTGGCGGCGGCAGGGAAAGCGGCGGTCGAGGAAGCGCAGAAGCCCGAAGCGCGGAAGCCTGTTGAGGAATCCAAGCCCCCCCAGTAACTTCCGCCATGGGAACCTTCCGGACCGACGTCGCCCTCACGTTTGACGACGTCCTGCTCGTGCCCCGTCATTCGACGGTGCATCCCCGCAACGTCGCCGTCACCTCCCGCTTCACCCGCGCGATCTCGCTCAACATCCCGCTCGTCTCCGCCGCGATGGATACCGTCACGGAAGCCGAGATGGCGATGGCGATGGCGCGCCAGGGGGGGATCGGCGTGATCCACAAGAACATGCCGATCGACCGCCAGGCCGCCGAGG
>JBGPOM010000088.1:0-6816 GCA_041488075.1 Gemmatimonadota bacterium | reverse complement strand
GGGTCTGGATCTCCGACAACCGCCCCTGCATCTGCTGGCTGAGCTGCAGCAAGCTCGATAAATCCGCCATACGTCGAAAGTTACCCCTCACCGGAATGGGTGGCAAGCTACTCGAGCAGCTCCAGATCCAACGCATCGACGGCGGCGCTGAGCCCCGCATCCTTGCCCCGCAACCGTTTCAGTCGCTCGGCGTTGGCGCCCTGTTCGGTCAACCGGACGGGGCGCTCCGCGTCGGCGCCCCGCTCCCCGGACCCCGCCGCCAGCGTCACCCGCACCGCCTCGATCACGTAGCGCGCGATCACCTGCGCGAGCACGTCGCGCTGGCGCTCCAGTCCCTCGGCATGTCCGGCGCTCGCGGGCCGCAGCGTGACGACGCCGCCTTCGACGGCGGTGACGACCGCTTCGGCCAGCAGGCTGCCGAGCATCGGCGCCCGGGCACGCGCGTCGGCGACGATCTGCAGCCAGACGGAGCGGACACGATCCAGCGTGAGGGGACCCTTCTCCACCGGGACGTGGGAGGAGGAAGGGGGAGCGGGTACGGCCGATGGCGGCGCGGCATCGCGCAGTTGCGGAGGAAGCGGCGCTGGAGGAGGCGGCGCGGAAGGTGCACCCTTGCTCCGTCCCCCGTCCCCCGTCCCCTCCCCGAGCGCGTCCAGCACCTGTTGAATCTCGACCGTCCGGTCCATCATCGCCCAGCGCAAGAGCAGCAGCTCGACAGCGAGTCGCGGGTTGCCGCCGCGGCGGAGGCGCTCCTCCATCTCACTCAGCACGGAGAGCAGCCGCAGCACGTCGGGCGGCGGGAGCCGGGAGGCGTACTGGCGCACCACCGCCTGCATCGCCTCGGTGAGGCCCTCGGGCCGGCCGCCCACGCCGACGAGGAGCAGCGCGCGCAGCGCCTCCCCCGCCCCGCTCACGAATTCGCTCAGGTCGGCCCCCGTCTCGACCAGACGGTCGACGAGGGGGAAGACGGCGGCCGCGTCGCGCTCGGCGATCGAGCGCAGCATCTCGCCGTAGGAGTCGTCGGGGATGAGGCCGAGAACCTCGCGCACGCGCGCGGCGGTGACGGGCCCCTCGCCGAACGAGAGAACCTGATCGAGCAACGACAGGCCGTCGCGCATCCCGCCGTCGGCGCTCTTGGCGATCAGGTGCAGGGCGTCGTCGTCGGCGGCGAGCTGCTCCTGGGCAAGCACATGCTTGAGCCGCGCGACGATGGCATGCGGGCCGATGCGCCGGAAATCGAACCGTTGGAGGCGCGACAGGATCGGCGCCGCCGTGTTGGCGATCTTCTGCGGCTCGGTGGTCGCGAACACGAACACGACGCGCGGCGGCGGCTCCTCGAGAATCTTGAGGAGCGCGTTCCACGCCTCGCGCGTGAGCATGTGCGCCTCGTCCACGATGTACACCTTGGATCGTGCCTCGCCGCTCGCGGCGTACATGGCGCGTTCCCGCAGGTCACGGGCATCGTCCACACCGCGGTTCGAGGCGGCGTCGAGCTCGACGACGTCGAGGTTCGCAAGGCCGTTCCAGATGCGGCGGCACGAGTCGCACTCGCCGCAGGGCTCCCCCTTCTCCCCTGCCGCCGTGCGGCGCTCGCAGTTCAGCGCCATCGCCAGGATGCGGGCCGCAGTCGTCTTGCCGACGCCGCGGGGCCCGGCGAAGAGGTAGCCGTGCGCGACGCGTCCCTGCGCCACGGCACCCCGGAGCGCGGCGGCAACGTGATCCTGCACGATCAGGTCGGCGAACTGCTTGGGCCGGTACTTGCGGGCGAGGGCGAGCATGGGATGGGGAATCTAGTCGCTTGGACGGTTGGACGGTTAGACGGTTGGGCGAGACGGAGCGATGTGGAATGCCCCAGGCACCCCGCAACGAATCCCGGCATCGCTTAGCGCTGCTCCCTGCGGGGGCCTGACGCGGTTCACGAGCGGAAAGCCTGCGGACCTGGGGCGAATGAAAGATACCTGGGGGAGCCGGCAACCTCAACGTGCGGCCGCTAGCGAACCTGCCCTGACCAGCAGGGTCACCATGGCGCTGAAGTCTCCGAGGTTCAGGTCGAGGTCGGCGCGGCCGATGCCTATCGACTTGAAGGTGAGGGCCACCGCCGACGGCTCGTCCTGAACGCTGAGGAGCCGGATAACCTGCAACTTCGCGTCGAACTGTGCTCGGTTCGCCCACAGCATTGCGGCGAGGTGTGGCACGGGGGTGGCGTCACCGTTCGCGTCGAGCGCGCGCAACCGGAGGACGAACGTGCTATCGAGCGCCACGACCAGCCGGCGCCCGTCCACGCGGAAGCCCTTGTGCTCCCAGGCCAGCTCCACCGCGGGACCGGGCTTCACCTGCAGGACGAGTCGCCGCTCGAGGGAATCGATCGTCGCGACGACCACCGCGGGCCCGAGCTGCGCTCCCAGAGTAACCTGGACCCGCAGCCGTCCCGCCGAATCGGTGGTGGCAGTCGCGGGTGCCACATCGGCGTTGATGCCGCGGAACAGCACGACGCGCCCGACGGCGGGATAGCCGAGCCGCGTGCGGGCTTCGAACACGACGGGCTCGACCAGGCCGCTACGGATCGTGCCGCTCGTTATCGCGACCGGCAGAAAGCCGGTCCCCGCCGGAGCCAGGGCCACCCCCACGACTACGTCGACCGACGCCATCGGTCTCCCGCGGACGTCAACCTCGAGGGTCCCACTCCGCCGCACGCTGCTCCGCGCGACGACGATCCACGCGCGGCCCGACGAATCCGCGGCGGCGGTGTCAGGTGGGAAGCCCAGGTCCTCCGCGCCGCTGTGCAGCACGACCAGTTCGCCCGGCAGCGGGTAGCCGATCGAGTCGCGGACCGTCACCGCCACCGGCACGATGGAGTCAAGCCCCTGGTCGAACACGAGCTCCGGGGGCTCCACGGATGCAGACGCGGGCGGGCCAGGGCGCACGACGAGTTCGATGACGGGCCGGCCCGGGAACGTCCCACCCGCCGCAGGCGCGACCTCGAGGCGGTACGTGTTGAGCCGCCGGCCCACCCGCAACGCGAAGAACGCGAAGCCGCTATCGTCGGTGGCGACGACTGCATCGCGGCCGGAGCCGCCGTCGATCGCCGCGCTGCCGCGCAACACCAGCTCCGCGCCGGCTTGGGGCATCCCGCCCCGTGCGGCGAGTACGACGATGCGAACCTGGCTGCCGGCGGCCGCCTGGACGCGAGGCTGGCGCAGTACCACCTGCAAAGTGGTGGCCGGTGCGGGGGTCGCGGCGGCGGGTGCCGCCGCGACCGGCACCGGTCGTGCCGACGCACATCCGTTGATGCTCGCCACGACGTCGGGGGACGCCCCGAGGCTGCGGATGTCGGTCCAATCGCGCTCGGTCGGGCGGAACGCCAGGCAGTTCCGGCGTACCAGGTCGGCAATCTCCTTGTGGGCGATGACTGGGCTCGAGAGCAGCTCAATCAGATCGGTCTTGAGGAGCGGCGCTCCCCGCTGCGCCGACCCGACGCCGGCCAGCACACACAGGAGGAGCACCGCGCGCGACATGTGGCGGCTCAGGGCGGCCATAGCGGAACGGATCATAACCTCACGGCCGTGGACAGCCCGTGCGTGCGAACCCCCGCTCGGCCGCGCCCACGTCGGCGTACAACCGGCGGTCGCGCGCGATCTGCGCGGAGTCGAGCGTCGCGGCGCCGGCTTTCCGAGCGGCGTTGTGGGCGGTCCAGCGCGATTCGAGCTCCGTCAGGCCGCGCGCCAGGTCGGAGCACACCATCTTGCGGCCGTCGAACAACCGCACGCGAGTCTCGAACGCCGTGACCGCGAAGGCGACCGAATCGGCGAGTCGACCGCTGCGATCCCGCATCACGGCGGCGCTCACCAGCGCCGCTGTCGGCCCCCCCCTCCCCCCCCCCCTCGCGCCCTCTGGTTCGGGCGCCAACACGCGGTAGGCGCCGAATAAGGCCCCCCCCGCGACGATTCCGACCGCCCCGAAGCGCGCCACCCGAGCGACCGGCGCGAGCAGGGATCGCCGGCGCGCCGGTGCCGTCAGCGCGTCCGTGTCCAGGTCGCCCTCGTCCGGGAAGAGCAACAGAGGCGGCGCCGCCTTCGCAGGCATGACCCCGTGCGTTTGGTAGTTCGCCCATGTCAGGTGCGTAACCGTCCGCCCATCCGGCGGCAGGGCGTCGCCTTCCAGCAGCTCATAGAACGATAGGCATTCGTTGGACCAAGCCGCGCCCGATGCGACGCGAAAGACACCGCCCGTGAGCCCAGCGCCGCGCGCGACGACGAGCGCGACGTGCCACGGCTGATCGAAGCACGCTACGTGCGCCTCGACGTCGCCAGGGGAGAGCCGGGCGTGGGCCGCGACGTGACTGTGGTACCAGCCCAGCAGCTGATTTCCGCCGCGCTGCGCTTCCTCCTGTGCGATGGTGCGGCCCTGCCGCAGCGCCGCCCCGAAATGATCCCCGCCGATAGACCAAGGGAGGTGGATCGTGGATTCGACGACGATGTACGGGAGGCCGGTGTCGGGAGCGTGGTACAGCCCGCCCACGAGGAAGCCGAGCGACGACGCGCCCTCCGGCAGACCCGCAACCTGCGCGTGCACGGCGTCGAGAGCGCGCTGCGTGACGAAGATCGGGTAGGCCGCATTGGCGGCCAGCTGACCGACCGGCGTCCAGAGGATCGCGGCGCCGAGGGGCATCGGCCGCTCGCGGTAGTCGCCTGCGGTCCCGGCCAAGTCTACGCCGGACAGGGGGATCCCGTCGGCGACCCGATGTTGCGCGAGGCTGCCCCAGGCGGCGTCCATTGCCGCTATCGCACAGCAACTTCCTCGCCGCGGCAGGTCGCACCACGCCAAGCCCCCGCGACTGGTGTAAGTGCATTCTTACATGGAAGTTACGCAGCGACGGCGGGGGTCCCGCGGAATCAGACCGAGCCTGCCAAGCCGTGTCGATCCCCTCCCGCTTCAAACCCGTTGCAGACGTGCAACACCCCGCAGCCGGGCGGATGGGCCCTCAGGGGCAGTCCACCCGACCCGGCGCGGCCCTCGGAGGAACGGTCACGGTGACGTACTGCCGCAGGCCATTCGCGATCACCGCGAGGCTCGTCGTCCCGGCCTGATCGGGCTTCAGCGCCACGGTCCCGGTCATGCTGTCTTGCGCGATCCGCAGCACCCGGAACATGCGTGCGTCGGCCACGGCGGCCCGCAGGCCCGCGACAGGCGCCGGGTTGCCGTATGCATCGTGCGCCGTGACCCGGAGTACGACGACGGTGTCGGGACGCAGCACGACGCGGCCCGTGAGATCCGTTGCGCCGCACGCCACGGCGAGCTGGGCCACGGCCCCTGCCGACACCTTGAACGCCACCTGCTTCTCCACCACGCCCGCGACGGCGAGCACGATCGCGTAGCCCACACGCTCGCCCAGCGTGACCCCCACCGACGCGCGTCCCTCGGCGTCGGTCGGGAGCGAGGCGGGCTCGATCCACGCGTTGATGCCGGTGAAGGTCACGACCTGCCCCACAAGCGGCGCGCCCGCGGAGTCACGCACTTCGAACACGAGCGCGCGCGGCAATCGCTGGCCCGCCGGTCCACTCTGCCCACCCCCCGCGACGAACCCGCTCCGCTCCGGCGACGGACGCGGCGGCGGTGGCGTACGCACGGCGGGGAGCGGCGGCTGCGTCGCGACGGGACGTACGGGGGCCGGCGCCGGTGGCGCCGCCGCGCGCGCGGCAGCGAGGCGCGCGCAGCCATCCATCGCGGCGACCACCACCGGCTCCGCGCCGAGCCGGCGGAAGTCCTGCCGATCCCGATCGGTCGGGTCAAAGCTGAGGCAGTTGCGAGTCACGAGCTGGGCGATTTCCTGCTGGGTCATCGCCGGCTCGGACAAGAGACGCACCAGATCGCTCTTCCGCAGCGGGGCGACGCCCTGCACCACGAGCCAGACCGCGAGGACCAGGCTCACGGGCGCTGGCAGTGCGACTGTTCGAACTGGCTCTCGACCGAATCCACGCCGGCGTACAGACCCTGATCGCGGGCGGAACGCCGCGCGTCGAACAATGCCATCCGCGCCGTTCGTTCGGTGTTGTAGGTGAGCCAGAGATTCTCGATGGCAATCAGTCCGCGCGCCAGCGTGGCGCAGTCGATCTGCCGGGTGGCGAACTGCGCCGCGCGGTCGTGATAGCTACGCACCGCACGCGACAGGGTGTCGCTCAGACTGTCGAAGCTCGCGAAGGCCATGTCGATCCGCGGGGGGGGAACGGGAGTGGCAGCGGGCGCCCGCGGCGGAGGTGACGGCCGAGTGACGGGAGTCGTGGCCGTGGCCGGATTCCGCGATCCCAGGCCGAAGGGCAGCGGCGCACCGGGCTGGCGCAGGAAGAAATACCAGTAGCCTGCCGCTGCTCCACCACCCCCGATCAGCAGCAACGCAAGGAGCGTGAGCCAGAGCCCGCGCCGCGAGCGACGGCGGGCCGGTTTCTGGTCGAGCAGGCGGAACGACGGCACCGGCGTGCGCCGCGGCTCGCGCGTGGGCGGCCGGGACGGCGAGGGAGCCGGGGGGGCCGGGGGGGCCGGGGGGGCCGGCGGGCGCGGGGGGGGTGAGAACGGCGCGAGCGGCGCCAGGGGCGGTGGGGACGGCGCCGCTGCCGGTTCGTCGGGGACGAACACCGGCGCGAGAGGTCGAGTCTGGGGCGGGCGCGGGCTGGCGGGCCGGGCGGGCGCCGGCTCGTCGTCCGCGCTGGTCCGGATGAGCGGTAGGTCGTCCGCACTGCCCCGCATGTTCGGTAGATGGTCTGGGCGCGCCGCTGGCGGCGGGGGCGGCGGGGGCGGCGGCGGCGGCGGCGGCGGCGGGGG
>JBGPOM010000087.1:0-6889 GCA_041488075.1 Gemmatimonadota bacterium | reverse complement strand
CGTCGTGGGCCGCGACTGCCTGTTGCGCGGGCGCATCGTGTTCCGCGCCCCGCGCGCGGAGACACTGGCCGTCACGTGGTTCGGCCAACCGGAGCAGGCGATCGTCAACGGCTGGCCGGCCGACCTCGGGCCGTTCGCGGGGCTGTCGCTCGTCTGGGTGGGGCCGGACTCGCTGCGGGGGTCGGTGCTGTTCGACGCCCGGCTCGGCGTGCAGGTGCGCCCCGGTGTGACGGCACAGTTCGTCGCCGGCCGGTTATCTTCTGCTCCATGAAAGGCTTCCTGTTCCGACTGCTGATCACCGCGTTCGGTCTCTGGGCCGCGGCGACGATCGTCCCCGGCGTGGAGATCACCGGCTGGCGGGCCCTGTTCGTCTCGGCCCTGCTCCTCGGCCTCGTTAATGCCGTGATCCGCCCGATCATCCTGATCCTCACGCTCCCGCTGACCGTGCTGACGCTCGGCCTGTTCATCCTCGTGGTGAACGGCATTTCGCTCGGCATCGTCGCGTGGCTCGTGCCGGGATTCCACCTCGCCGGACTCCTCTCGGCGACGCTCGGGGCCTGCGTCGTGGGGCTCACCGGCTGGTTCGCCTCGGCGTTCGTGGGCGGCTCGGGCCGGATCGAGCGGATCCACCATGTCGAGGTCAGCGGGCGTCAGATCGAGTGATGGACACGACGTTCGCCCTGGCCGGCAGCCTCTCGGCGTTCCTCGCAGTGGCAGCCGGCGCGTTCGGCGCCCACGCGTTGCGCGCCCGCCTCGCCCCCAGCCTCCTGGCGGCCTTCGAAACGGGCGCCCGGTACCAGATGTACCATGCCCTCGCCCTGCTCGTCGTGGCCTGGGCCGTCACGCGCTGGCCCGGCACGCCCGTGCGCGCGGCGGGATGGCTGTTCGTCGGGGGCACGGTGCTATTCTCGGGGAGCCTGTATCTCCTCGCCCTGACGGGCGCGCGCTGGCTCGGCGCGGTCACGCCGCTCGGCGGCCTGCTGTTCCTCTCCGGCTGGCTCGCCCTCGCCGCCGGGATCGCCAACGCCGGGGGACGCCCCTCCTGAATTGCACGCTGTGCGGCGCGACCGACCTGCCGCTCTTCTACACGCAGGGCGATCGACACCAGTATCGGTTTTATCGGTGCCCCCGCTGCCGGCTCGTGGTGTACGACACGCGCGCCGGCGTGAACCAGGAGAAGTACATCCTCTCCCGCGTGGATCCCCAGGCGCCGACCCGGCAGAACCGCGGCCACCGGCAGACCTACGCCTTCATCCGGCGCCACGCGCAAGCCCCCGGCCGGCTGCTCGACCTCGGCTGCGGTGACGGCACCGTGCTGTGGCTCGCGAAGCACGACGGGTGGGAGGTGCAGGGCGTCGAGTTGTTCCCGGAGCTAACCGCGCTCGTCAGGGAGAAGCTCGGATTTCCGGTGGAGACGTCGGACATCATGGCGTACCGCGGCACGCCGGCGGCGTGGGACTGCGTGGTGCTGACGCACGTCCTGGAGCACCTCCCCGACCCTGTGGCGGCGCTGCGCAAGATTCACGATCTCCTGAAGCCCGGCGGCGTGGGCGTGTTCGAGTTTCCCAACATCGACGCCTTCGACGCGCGGCTGCGGCGGCTGCTCGACCGGACGGGGCTGCACCGCCGCCACTACGCACCGACCTACGCGCCGGGGCACGTGCAGGAGTTCTGCCACGCGTCGTTCGCGTTCGCGGCCCAACAGGCAGGCCTGGCGCTCGAGGTGTGGGAGACCTACGCCATCAATCCCGTGAAGTATCTCCTGTTCCGGTACCTGCCGATCGGCAACAAGGCCCGCGTCCTCGTCCGGAAACCGTTTCGGAGCCCGTCATGACGCCAGCGGAAACCCCCGCCCTGCTGCTGCACCTCGACGTGGTGGAGCGGAACCTCGCCCACATGGCAGCGCGGGCGCGCCGTCTGGGGGTCGCCCTGCGTCCGCACATCAAGACGCACAAGTGCATCGAGCTGGGGAAGCGCCAGCTCGCTCACGGCGCGGCCGGCATCACGGTCGCGACGCTGTTCGAGGCCGAGGCGTTCGCGCGCGCGGGGTTCACGGACTTGACGTGGGCGTTTCCGCTCGACCCGACGCACATCGCGCACGTGCGGCGCATCGCCGAGCGCGCCACCCTGCGCGTGGTGGTGGACGACCTCAGTGCGGCCAAGGCCCTGGCGGGCACCGGATTGCACGTCTGGCTGAAGGTGGACTGCGGCTACCACCGGGCGGGGGTAGACCCGGCGTCGCAGTACGCCCTCGAAGTGGCGCGCGAGTTGGGCGCGGAGCGCGGCCTGACGTTCGACGGCATCCTGAGTCATTCGGGGCACGCCTATCGCACGCGCAACAAGGCCGAAGCGGCGCAGGTTGCCGAGCAGGAACGGCAGGTGATGGTCTGGTTCGCGGACCTGCTGCGGAAGGACGGGCTGCCGATGCGTGGGATCAGCGTCGGTTCGACGCCTGCCATGGCGGCGGTGGAAGACCTCGGGGGGGTCACCGAGGCGCGCCCCGGCAACTACATCTTCTACGACCGCACGATGGTGCTGATCGGCTGCTGCGCGCCGCAGGACGTCGGCGTGACGGTGCTGGCGAGCGTGGTGTCGCACCAGCCGGGGGCGGCCCATTTCGTGGTGGACGCGGGGGCGCTGTCGCTTTCCAAGGACCTGGGCCCGACGCACCTGGACCTTCCTCCGGCGATGGGCGAGGTGCGAAACCACCCCTACCTGACGGTGGCCTCGGTGTCGCAGGAGCACGGCGTCATCCGGGCGGCGTCGCCCGCGGCGATCGAAGGCAAGTTCAAGGTCGGAGAGCAGGTGGAGATCGTTCCCAATCACTCCTGTCTGACGATGGCCCACTTTGATGAGTACGTCGTCATGGAAGGCGGCCGAGAGACCGGCCGCTGGAAGATCGAGCGCGGTCGATGAGCGCGGGAATCCACAACCTGGACACGCCATGAAAGTCTTGCTGCGGCACCTCCTGATCGCGCTCCTGCCCCTCGTATTCGGTCTGGCGGCGAGCTGGGGCTTTGCCCTCTCCCAGAACAGCTGCGGCCGGCTCGTGGGGCCGGTGTTCGCGCCGAAGTGTCACTGGATTCAGCTCGAGTATCAGATCATGTTCATGATGGCGGGGACGGCGCTCGGGTGTCTCGTGGCCGCCACGCTGGGTTCCTGGTTGGAACTTCGCCGCTGCCGCCCCGCACAACGGGCGGACCCAAACCAAGGAGGACCGTCATGAAAGCGATGCTCGCCGTAGCGCTGGTGCTGGTGGGAGGGGGGGGGACGTGGCTCGCGGGCAGTCTCGCCGCGCAGGAGACGAGCGCCGCGGCTCCCGCGGCGCAGAGCGCCGCGACCGTCGAGGCCGTGTTGGCGCGGAGCGTGCTCGACCGGGCGCCGCAGGATACGGGCGTCGCGTTCCCCGCCGACGTCGGCCAGCTGGTGCTGTGGACGCGCGTGAGCGGCGGCGCGGGTCAGACGCTCAACCACGTGTGGTTCCACGGCGACACCGAGGTGGGGAACGTGGCGCTGACGATCGGCGGGTCGCCCTGGCGGACCTGGAGCCGGAAGACGATTCCCATGGAGGCGACGGGCGCGTGGCACGTGGAGATCCGGGATGCGGCCGGGACGGTGCTGAAGCGAATTGATTTCACCGTGGGGCAGTAGAAGGGCGGACGGCTAGACGGTCAGGGATGCGGTCACTAGCTTTGCCCCACCATGGACCTCGTCCCGCAGATCGTCGCCAACCTGGAAGTCGAAGAGGGTCAGGCCGAGAAGGGCGTGGGAGCGATTCTGATGGCGCTCCGCATGGCCGTGGATAAGCCCACGTTCGAGAAGGTCAAGGTGGTCGTTCCGAACCATGAGAGCTACATGGGGCGCGCGCTGATGAGCACCGCGCGCACGGGCGAGATGATCGGCATCATGGGCCCCGCCGCCCTCATGGCGGGGCTCTCGGCAGCCGGCTTCAAGAAGGACGACGTGCCGCGCCTGGGCCGCATCGTGATGGAGTATCTGCGGCCCACGCTCGGTAACGACACGATCGAGCGGTTCCTCGACGGAGCGCCTGCCCTGAAGGGCTAGAGCTGCATCCGCTTCACCAGGGCCTGAAACCGGGGCTCCTCCCGCAGCGGATCGAACAGCGGGTTGACGGCGTGATACGCCAGCCACCCGCGCCGTTCCGCGTACGCGCGCTCGGCGTACTCCATCACCCGATCCACGTCGCCCAGGGCGAGGTGCAAGGTCGCAAACGCGACCGGCGATACGTACCCGGCGTGTGCCTGGGCCTCGAGATCGTGAAGCAACCGCTCCGTCTCGGCCCGCTTTCCGGCGCGCGCCAGCACCCAGCCGAGGTTCGCCCGCGCGTACGCTCCCGCTCCGGGCAGCGTCAGTGCATCGCGCAGCACCCGCTCCGCCTCCTCCAACTGCCCCTGGAGCGCCAAGGTGAGCCCGAGGATGCGATGGCTCTCCTCAGCATTCGGGTTCATCTCGATCGCGCGGGTCAAATGATGGCGCGCCTGGTCGTAGCGGCGCGCGTAGTAATACAGCCATCCCACGCCGCGCCGGATCGAGACCGACGCCGGATCGAGCTCGAGCGCGGTATGACCCTCGAGCAGCGCATCCTCGTGCTTCCCCTGCGCCGCCAACAGAAACGCGAACCACTGGTGGGCCGTAGCGTACCGCGCATCGAGCTCGATGGCGCGGCGGAATTCGCGCTCGGCCCCCTCCCAATCCCAGTCGTAGATGAACAGACTCCACGCCAGCGACGCGTGGGCCTCGGCGAGCGATTCGTCGAGCTCGAGCGCCTTGCGCGCGTACGCCTTGGCCCGGTCGAACCCCTCCGCGACCGGGACGCTGCGGTAATCCACGTGCAGCGCATACGAATCGGCGAGGCCCGTGTAGGCCAGCGCATACTCCGGGTCGGCGGCAATGGCCTGTTCGAAGTACCCGATCCCCTCGGCCACGCCCTCCTGCGTGCGCTTGTTCCAGGCGTACCGACCCTTCAAGTAGAGGCCGTACGCCTGGACGTTCTCGGTGTAGCGCCGCGGCACGTGCTCCGCCAGGTCGGCAAACGACGTCGCCCGCAGCGTACTCACGATCGTCCCCGCGATTTCATCCTGGATCGCGAACACGTCCACGAGCTTGCGGTCGAAGCGTTGCGACCAGAGCAACCGGCCGTCGTCGGTCGAGCTGAGCTGCGCGGTAATGCGCAGCTTCTGGCCCGCCTTCCGGACGGTGCCCTCGAGCACGACCGACGCTCCGAGCAGCGCGCCCACGGCGCGCACATCGAGCGGCTTCCCCTTGAGCGCAAACACCGACGTGCGGGAGCACACGCGCAACCCGGCGATCTTGGCGAGCGCGTCGATCAGCTCGTCGGTGATGCCGTCGCTCAGGTACTCGTTCTCGGGATCGGGACTGGCGTTGACGAAGGGCAGCACGGCGATCGATCGGGTCGTCGCGGGCGACGGCGGGCCGCCGGGCCCCTCCGCCTGCAGCGCGGCCGTGAACGCGGCGATGCTCTGGAACCGCTCGGCCGGATCCTTGGCCAGCCCCTTGGCGAGCGCCCGCTCGATCACCGCGGCGACCTCCGGCCGCAGCGCCCGCACCGGCCGCGGCGTCTCGGTAACGTGCTTGGCCATGGTGGCGCGCGCGCTGGCGCCGACGAGCGGTGGCTCCCCCGCGAGCATTTCGTACACGACGCAGGCGAGACTGTAGACATCGCTTGGATTGCCGAGGTTCGGCTCGCCGCTCGCCTGCTCGGGGCTCATGTACTCCGGCGTCCCGACGGCGACGCCCGCGTCCGTCACGACATCCGGGGGGAGGGGCGCCGCCCCGGGGGTGGGGGTGAAGCAGGCGCGGGCGACGCCGAAGTCGGCGAGGACGGCGTGGCCGTCGGCGAAGAGGATGTTCTCGGGCTTCACGTCGCGGTGTACGAAGCCGTTGCGGTGCGCGTAGTCCAGCCCAGCCCCGACCTCGTGGGCGATGCGCAGGGCGTCCTGGACCGGTAGTTGACGCTCCCGGAGCAGCCGGTCGCGCAGTGAGCCGCCGGGAACGTGGGGCTGCACGTAATAGAGCAGGCCCCCGGCCTCGCCGGAGTCGATCAGGGGGACAATGTGCGGGTGGGACAACCGGGCGGCGATGCCGATCTCGCGCAGGAACCGCTCCGCCCCGAGCGAGGCGGCGAGGCCGGAGCGCAGGACCTTGATCGCGACTTTCCGGCCGTGCTTGGTTTCTTCGGCGAGGTACACCGTCGCCATCCCGCCGCGCCCGAGCTCGCGCTCGATCGTGTAGCGGCCCGCGAGGGCGTCGGCGAGAGTCGAACGCGACTCAGCCATGGGTCGCCAGCACCATCCACGCCGCCAGGGCCGCGGCTTTCTCCTCCGCGCGCCACGGGCCGATCTCTTCCCCCAACGCGGCCACCCGGCGCTTGAGCCCCCCCGCGGGCGTTCGGAGTGCCAGCGCCGCGGCGGCGTACAGGTCCTTCTCGACCGTGACGCGCGCGGGCAGCCGGCAAGCGCGGGCGGCCTCAAGGATCACGGTGCGGAACAGCCGGCCCTCCTCGGCGTGGGCCCGGATGTGGTCGTTCGCGATGGTCGCCGGGTCCACCACGCTGCCGACCACGATCCCGACGCCGCTCACGCGATGCCCCGCCGCGCGGTAGTCCGCGATCAGCCGGGTGACCGCGCGGTGGGCGAACCGCTCGACGGACTTGATCAGGCGCTTCACGGAGTTGGCGGCGCGGGCCTCATGCGTACCGATGCCCTCGTGGTAGGGCTGGCGCGCCGCCGGTTCGTCCGGGTCGGCGAGGAGCGTGACGCGGCAGTCGACCACGCGCGGCGCCGATGTCGGACCGGCGAGCAGGACGGTGGTCGCCCAGCCCGACTTGACGCGGAATCCGAGGGCGGCT
>JBGPOM010000086.1:0-6966 GCA_041488075.1 Gemmatimonadota bacterium | reverse complement strand
CGTTCGACCCCAGCTTGCGCGGCGTCACCGTCTTCGTCACGCGCGGCGACTCGAGCGACGACGGCCCCGAAATGAAGGAGTTCACGTCGAACGCCGTGACCGCATAGTGATACGTGAACGAGCTCCGCACGCTGCGGTCCACGAAGGCGAACCCGACGCCCGAGTTCGTGAGCGCCGGATACCCGAGCCCCCCGCCGCTGACGGTGGTGTCTGCCCGCACGATGAGTACGGAGCCATTCGCCAGCTGCACGCGACCGCCGGTCGGCACCTGGACCACGTCGCCGACGATATCATGCTCGACGGAGCGGGCGGGATTGTACGATGCAGGGAAGACCTGGCGGCCCGCCGTGGTGGGATCCGTATCAGGGCAGTCGTCCTGGATCCCGAGCTCCGGGGCGCAGGCGATGATCCCGTCGGGGAGCGTGTCACCCGGCAGCACGGTGCGACCCGGGCCGGTCGCGCGTCCGATGTCGACCGTGTAGGCGAACTTGCCGGTATAGTCGGTGATCGTCGTGCCGGCGTAGTCGAACTGCGCGATCATCTCCAGCTGGCTCGTGGTTCGGCCACGATAGATGCGGTAGCCCTCCACGTCGTACTGCTTGAAGTTGGGATCGTACAGCGCGTTGGCCGTGAGATCTGGGTTCAGCGGCGCGCTCGCGATGGCGTAGAACGGGTCGCCACCACCCGCACGCACCGTCTCCGTCTCGCTCGGCTGCCACACGACGGTCACCTGGTTGTCGCCGGGCACCAGGAAGAAGCGCGGCGACTCCGGCGCGAAGGGGAGCAGGAACTTCTTGTCGAACACCGCCTGCGCCACCAGGGCCTTGTTGAGGAGCGAGCGCGGCACCGTCGTCACTTCGTTTTGCGTGATCTTGCCGTCGCTGGGTAGGGCGTCGGTCTCGCCCTGCCATCCCGCGGCGCGCTCGAGCGTGCGGATGCGGGTCCGATCATTGAAGATCGTGTCGCCGGGGGCCGGAATGCCCGGCTTCATGTCGCCGCCGATGAACGGCACCACCTGGGCCAGCGGCGCCGCGTGCACGTAGGCGACGACGATCGTCTGCGACTCCCCGGCGTTGAGCGTGAACGGCCCCGACGCCTGAAAGAACCGGGTGTCGGCCGCCGTCTGGTCGAGGAAGCACATCCGCTGGGTGAGCGGGTTCACCGTGCAGGGGTTGTCGCCCTTCGCCGGGCTGGTGGTCCCCGAGAGGTAGCGGAACAACTGGATCACCCCGATCGGGTCCGGGAAACCGGTGGCCGCGTTCCGGGTGTTGGAGAACATCGTCAGCCCCACCTCGGAGCCGCTCACCTTGGGCGAGCGGAGGTACTTCACGCCCACGAACCCCGGCGACGACACGAACGGCGCGCCGAAGATGTCGGGCGCGAAGGACCAGTTGGGCTCGAGGAAATTGGACTTGTACGCCACGCCCATGTTGAAGGGCAGGATGGCGGTCGAGTAATTGAAGCTCGCATCGCCCACGTCCGGGTCCATCGAGAAGGAGGCGAACAGATTGCCGATCGGGTAGCCGTCGTCCGGGATATTGAAGTTGAAGGCGGCTTCGTTGCGGTTCTGGAAACTCTGGCCCACCGCGCAGATCTCCGCCTGGATGGCGGGGTGGAGGCCGCTGTACACGGCGCAGTTGCGCGCGGTGACGTTGTAGAAGGTGAAGACGAAATAGATGATGTCTTCGTTGCCGGTGGGGAAATTCCAGGCCAACCCGCGCTCTTCCACCAAGATCCCCGCCGGGTGGGTGCGCCCGGAGAGGAACGCCGGGTTGCCGTCCCAGGCTCGCGTCCACAGGTCCTGCTGCGAGACGTTGTCGCGCCCGATCAGCACCGAATTGTAGATCGCGGTGTCGCGCACGACGGCGCCGTTCGGCCACGCGGCCGCGTCGCCGACGTCGAGCGAGTTGTAGACGAGCGTGACGGCGTCGCCCTGCACCTGCGTGCCGCGGGCGTCGAAGAAGTACGCCCCCACGGTGTCACCCGCCCACGGGAACGCCGGCTTGCCGCCGGCCGCGGTGGACGGAATCACGCCCGCGAGCTGGAGGCCCGAGTTGAAGATGTACTGGTCCGGAGTGCCCTTCGGCCAGAAGCCGCCGCCGACGACCGGCGAATTGGTCGGGTCGACGCACAGCTCGCCCAGGTTGTTGATGCCGCAGAAGACGCGGTTCACGTTCAGGACGGCGTTCGTGACCGCGAACAGGTTGACCGCGCGCCGCCGACCCGGCCGCTCCGGCCCGGGCTTGGCCGCTACGACAGTGACGGCGGTCGCCGAGAGAAGCGCCAGGGCAACGAAGGCCCGAGCCGAGCGACTAAACCAGGTTGAACGCATAATCATCCCTCGAGTAGTGAAGAAACGGGGCGGCGCCCCAATTCTCCGGGGCGCCGCCAGTCACCGCCTGCTAGAAGTTCACCTCGAAGCCCACGCGGATGTTCCGCGGAGCCCCGTAGAACCATTGGGCCCCGTTGAACGCGTCGTAGTAGGCGTTCAAGGCCCGGGTCTGCTCCGCGAGCGTGTACGTCCCGTTGCCGTCGCCAAACCGCGCTTCGGCACGGCGCAGCAACACGCAGTTGGCCGGGATCGCCCACGAGCCGCAGCCCGATAGATCGATGGCGTCGCTGGGCCGGAGCGCGCCGTTCCCGTTCGCTTCGTTCCTGAGGTTCTCGAACTCGGGCGACAGCGTCTGCTCCCGGAACCTCGCGTTCACCACGTCACCGGTCTCCACGAACAGCGACGTGATGTTCCTGAAGTTCAGGAGGTTCCGCACGTCTGCGTACAGCGTGAAGTCGGTGCGGCCGAACCTGAAGCCCTTGTTGAGCCGCAGATCGACGTTCTTGGTCCACGGCATCGTCGAGGCGTTCACCGGCTCGAGCGACGTCGCCGTCAGCCCGAAGCCCTGCCGTGGCGCGATCGCGCCGCTGCCGTTGTTGACCTGCCGCGTGTAGGGCAGCCCGCTGACCACGCGGAACGTGGCGAACACGCTCACGTCGCGCAGCACGTTGCCGAGCGTCGTGCCCTTGCGCCAGTCGTTGGGCAGGGTCAGCGCCACCGAGCCGACGATATTGTGCGTCCGGTTGTCGTCGGTCGGCAGAATCGCCTGCGGCGGCGGCACCCGCGAGCCCGTCACTTGCGAAATCTGCCGCGACGTGGTGCGCAGGTAGGAGAACGGATCCGAGCCCGTCCCCTTGGCCAGCTGGAACGTGTACGCCACCGACGCGTTGAGGTAATTGCCGACGCGCCGGTCGAGCTTCACGTCCACGCCGCGGACGTTGCCGAAGTCTGCGTTGGTCAGGACGTTCACGTTGATCGTGTCGCCCAGGTTGAGCGGATCGGGGTAGGGGATGATGCGGGCGGCCAAATCGGACACCTTGTCCTTGTTGTAGGCCGATATGTCGAGCACCATGTCCTGACTGAAGGCGTGCCGCACCCCGAACTCGAACAGGATCGTCTTGCCGAACTGCAGGTCACGCCCGAACACGTCGTTCGTGTTGGTGAAGTCGAGGTCGTTGTTGACCCCGGTCAGCAGCGTGCTGAAGTCGGGGCTCTGGACCTGGTGCGAGTACGACAGCCGGAAGCCCGTGTTCTCGGTCACTGGGAAGGAGACCCGGAGCCGCGGCGACACGGTGCTGTGGCCGACGCCCTTCGTAAACACGCGGCTGATCGCCGCCGCGAGCGAGTCGGGGTTCGAGGCCGCCTGCGGGCTCCACGCTGGGTTGCTGTAAATGCGTCCCGGCGTGTTGGCGAACAGCGCGTTGCTGTTGTAGTAATCGTAGCGCACGCCGAGCTCGAGCACCACGTCGCCCAAGTCGAGGCGATCCGACGCGAAGAGGCCGTACTTGAGCGGATCGACCACGTAGGCATCCATGAAGGCCTGCCGCAACAACGCCGAGCTCCAGTACGCCAGGTTCGTCTTCACGAAGTCGCCGCCGAACTGGAACCGGTTGAACCGGTTCGCCTGGAAGTCGACCAAGCCGCGGCCCGTGTACCGGGTCTCCCGGTATAGCGTCGCGGCCACGTCCAGCCCTTCGGTGCGCCAGCCGCCCGACACCAGCCCGTACGGGTTCATCCGGTAGGGCTGGCGGTTCCGCAGGTCCTCGCGGTTCAGCAGCGGGACCCGCAACCCCGAGTTGTTGCGGATGTTGGTGATGATCTCGTCCGTGATCGGGAACGGGAAGTTGGCGAGCCCCGCAAACTTGACTGTGCCGAGCTCGAGCCCGAGCGTCGGGTCGCGGGAAGTGAGCTCGTAGTCGGGATCGAGCGGCCCGACGATCTGGTTATCCACCTGGCGCGAGAAGTTCAAGTTGAGCGACAGCGCACGCTCAGCGCCGCGGATGAACGTGTGGCTCGCGTCGAGCACGACGTAGCGGCTCCAATTGTGGAAGCCGGTGAAGCTCGTGGGATCGCCGATGGCCGCGAGCGGGGTGTTCCGGCCCTGCTGGCCGCTCGCCAAGCCCGACAGCGCGATGCGTGACCCCAGGCCGTAGGTGAACTGCAGCTTGCCCTGGACCGTCGCGTTGGTCGTCCAGTCCATCGGGAAGCGGCGGCCCTGGCACGCGACGCCGTAGTTGTTCTGGATGGCCTGCGCGACCGCGTTGGCGTTCGAGCCCGTGCCCCCGCACTCCCCGGTGTACTGCACGAATTGCGGGATCACCACGCTCGCCACGTTCCCATCTGCGTCCGTGCCCGTCGCGGTCGTATCGACCCCGCCCATCACGTACGTCGCGTTCTTGTCCTGGTCCATGCCGCGAAAGTCCGACAGCTGGCCCTGCATGATGCTCGACAGGAAGAACGTGAGGTTCGTGATCTTCGGGACCGGCCCGCCGAAGTTGGCCTCGAACCGGTTGTAGCCGACGCTGATCGCGTCGCCGAAGGGAGAATCACTCTCCCACGACGCCGACCCGTCGTAGCTCTGGCCCCCGGCCCGCGTCGTGAAGGAAATGACGCCCGACTGCGCATCGGCGAACTCAACGCCGAGCGCCCCCGTCGTCACCGACGCCTCTTCTACCGCGTTGGTGCCGAGGTTGACGCGCTGCGAGCCGCTCTGCGTCGCCCGCACCGGCGCGCCGTCGATGTAGACGTTCGCCTCACCCGGCCGGCCGCCCCGGATCGACACGCCCAGCCCCGAACCGGACTCCACCACGCCGGGTTGGACTGCGATGATGTTGCGCACGTCGTCGATCGGCAGGTTATCCACGAGCTGCTGCGAGACGGTGGTCTTGGACGCGACTTCGTCGCGCGGCACAATCGGGTTCGCGGCGGCCGTCACGGTCACGCCGGTCAGCACGACCGCGGACGACTGCATCGGCACGTTCACGGTGATCGTGTTACCGCCGATGACGCGGATACCCCGCACCTCCGCGGGCGCGTAGCCGATGAACTGGCCGCGCAGCGTGTAGGTCCCGACGGGCACGTTGTTGATGAAGTAGTAGCCCTTGTCATTGCTGACGGCGCCGAACGAGCTTCCGACGACGAACACCTGGGCGTTCGCGATCGGGACGCCGGCCTGGTCGGACACCGTACCTTCGATCTTCCCCGTAGTCTGCTGCGCCACGAGCGGCGACGCCGCGATCACCAGTGCGATCGCGAACTCGACGCCCAGCGCGAGGAAGCGACCGAAAGCGCTCCGCACACGATGAGTCATGGATCTAGTCCTCCAAAGACGTGAATGCGCGTGGACTACCGGACGAAAGAATGAGGTCGACACGCCACCTCCCTTCGGTGTGCACATACCCGACGGCGCAAGCACTGCTATTTCGGTAAGTTGCGCCACGGCAACAGACTCGTCAAGGCGAGGTCACGTCAACATCTAGCGCGCCGCTGTCCCCGCGAGGGGACAGCGCGGCGGTCGAGCGGCGGCGATAATGCGCCCCGCTGCCGAGACCCGCAAGGCCCGCCCCACGCGTCCCTCAGACGAGCAGCAGGTCGGTCTGGGGCACCGCCGGCGTCACTTCAGGTTGGGTTTCGTGAAGAAACACGTTGATCTCGCTCCGGATTCCGAAGCGCCCGGCGAGGTACACCCCCGGCTCGACCGAGAAGCCGATGCCCTCGAGCAGCACCCGGTCGTCCGCGGTCTCGAAGTTGTCGAGGTGCGGCCCGGAGCCGTGCAGGTCCCGGTCGATCGAATGACCGGTCCGGTGCGGGAAGGAATCACCGTAGCCCGCCTCGGTGATGACGCCCCGAGCCGCATCGTCGAGCTCGGCCCCGGTGACGGGGGTACGCCCCCAACGCTCCCGCAACCGCGCCACGACCGCGTCCCGCGCGGCCCGCACCGTCTCCCAGACGCGCCGCACCTCGGCGTCCGGGGCGCGGCCCGCGAACGCCATCCACGTCTGGTCGGCGAACACCGTTCCCAGCGCCGTCCCCGCCCAGAGATCGAGCAGCAGCACGTCCCCCGGCGCGAGGCGGCGGTCGGCCCCTGCGCGCGGCTCGTAATGCGGGTTGGCCGAGTTGGCCTGAAAGCCGACGATCGGCGGGTGGTCGGTGACGAGCCCGGCTCGCGCGAACGCCCCCATCACACGCGCCTGCACCGTCGTCTCGCGCACCTCGGACCCTCGAGTCAGCTCACTCCCCGCCCAGCGCAGCGCCTCCTGCGCGATGGCGGCCAGCGCCTCCGCGGCGCGCCGGTGGCCCGTCAGCTCCTGCCCCGACCAGCGCGCCGCGAAGCGCGTGACGAGCAGCGCGGACGGCACGACCCGCGCGCCAAACCCCTCGAGCAGCTGCACCACGCCGTGCGGGACCCGATCGAGGTACGGCACAGCGTCGCGCCGTGACACTTCCATCGCGAGCGTCTTCCCGGCGACGAGAGGGCCCAGCGCCGCGTGCAGCTCGCGCCACGCGGCGTAGGGACGAACCTCGCCGGGGAAGCCGTCGAACGAGGCGAGCTCGATGCGGTGAGCGACGGCGACCGGGCGGCCCCCCCCCGGGCGCGGCAGCAGCACGAAGAAGCGCCGCGTCCCCATGCCGTG
>JBGPOM010000085.1:0-6990 GCA_041488075.1 Gemmatimonadota bacterium | reverse complement strand
TACGGCGCGACGGAGGCCATCTAGAGTCGGCGGGCGAGCTCGGCGATGGTCGCGGCGCCGGCCCCGCCGGCGAGGGCGAAGGCGATGCGGCCGTCGCGGTCGATCACGTAGAGCAGCGTGGCATGCGTTACCTCCCCCGTCCGGAGATTCCGTTCGCGGCCGACGCTCCACGCATCCAGGGTCCGCTCGACGTCGGCGACCGGGCCGCCCAGCGCGAAGGCGTGTGCGCCGAGCCCCCACTGCGCGGCGATGGCCTGCAGGCGCGACGGCGTGTCGCGCCAGGGGTCGAGGGTGACGACCAGCACCACCGGATCGAGTTCCGGCAGTCCGGCCTGGGCGCGCACCACATCATGCACGATCAGCGGGCACACCGTCTCGCAATGGCCGAACGCGAACGTGACGAACACCGGACGGCCACGGAACTGCGCGAGCGTTACCCGGCGGCCTCCTTGGTCCACGAGCGCCAGGGGGGGAGCGGCCCGATCGAGTCGCGGCACGTCGGCCGCGGCGACGACGGGGAGCGTGGCCCCAGCGGGCCCACCTGTCGCGGCGCGCGCAACCCGAACGCCCGCGGCCACCAGCGCCGCGACGAGCACGAAAGCGGAGCCCTGGAGCACCCCGCGACCGGTGCGCGACGCCGCGAGCGCCCGTAGCCCGCCGGCGAGCACCGCGCCCCAGATGAGCCAGAGGGTCGCGAGCATGTACAGCGGCTGCCCGATCAGCGCCATCCACCCGGCGGTGGTCGGCAGCCCGTTTGAGACGGACCCGAAGCAGACGGCGCGGGTGCGCACCAGCCACCCCGGCGCGTCCCCCGGCAGGGGCCAGAGGGCGAGCGCCCACCAGACCCCCGTGATGACGAGGATCAACGCGAGCGCCCCGAGCGCCGTCAGCTCGCGGGACTTGAGCCTGTCCCCGCTCATCCCACCTTCCAGACGACGGACAAGAGTTTCCAGTTCACGAAGTAGTAGGCGATGAACGCCACGAGGAACACGCCGACCAGCACGAGGGTGCCGCGCGTCAGCGTGCCGTGCTCCGGTTCGCCCGGCGGAATCGGGCGCGGGGGCGTGAGGATGCCGGCCGGGAGCCCGGTTCCGAGCGCGCGGATCTGGTCGCCGGAGAGCCCCGCGATCGACTTGCCGAAGAACACCGACCACACCGTGACGAGGATGTAGATGCCGCCGCCCACGCCGGCGAGCAGGCCGCCCACCGCCATGATCCCGACCACCAGATCCACGGCCGGGTTGAACTGCACGTCGAACGGGGCTCCGGAGAAGGTCGTGTCCCAGTGACGGCGCGGCACGCCGAACGTACCGGCGAACGTCATCGCGATCGAGAAGACGGTCATGCCGATCGCGAAGAGATAGGGCTGGATCTTGGCGAGCCGCCAGAAGGCGACCTGCTTGCGGAAGATCAGCGGGATCACGTAGTACGTGATGCCCATGAAGGCGAGCGCGGTTCCCCCGACCACGGTGGCGTGGAAGTGGCCCGGAATGCGGAGCGTGTTGTGCGCGATGATGTTGATCTGCTCGGTGCCGAACGTCACCCCGGTGATGCCGCCGAGGAAGCCGAAGATGATCACGGAGAAGACGAGGGCGCTGAAGCCGGGATCGCCCCACGGAGCCTTGCGAAGCCACTCGAACATCCCTTTCGTCAGGCCGCGCAGTCGCTGACCCGCCTCGATGCCGGCGGGCACGGTGAAGCCGTGCACCATGCTGGCGAGCACGGCGAGGTACATGGCGTAGCTGGTGTTCCAGATCTTCCAGGCGGGGGAGAGGCCCGGATCCACCAGGAGATGGTGGGCCGCCGCCATCGAGATGAAGAGCACGTAGAGGACGAATGCGGTGCGGCTGATCTTCTCGTTGAGCACGACGGCGCCGACGGTGAGCGCCCCCAGCAGGTACCAGATCGAGACCATCGCCGCGACGTTGATCTGTTGCGACGCATGCCCTAGGCCCCACCACACCATCCGGTAGACCTCGGGGTCCACGTGCATCAGCCCGAGCGACCAGAGGAACGTGGGGATGTAGATCGCCGCGCCGTGGCCCAGGGTGATCACGGCGATGATCGCGGCGGTCACCGCCCCGAAGGTGACCAACGGGACGGAGCCCTGGTAGGTGTGCTCGCGCTTGGCCACGACCAGCGTCGCGAAGAAAACGCTTACGACGAGGAGGGCCCCGACGGCGAAGAGGATCACGCCGAGATAGAAGAGCGGGTGCGCGCGCAGCGGCACGTACGAGGTGAAGAGCACGTCAGCCTTGCCGGTCCACATCATCCACTCGACCATGACGGCGCCGAGGACCATCAGCCAGAACGACCCCCAGGCCAGCGTCGGGGTCGCGACGCGGCTGTTCAGCAGCACCGCGCTCGCGAAGTACAGCACGGCCATCTCGAAGAACAGGATGAAGAAGATCAGCATGCTCATCCCGTGCACCGTCAGGATCCGGTAGAACCAGTCCGCGGGCAGCAGGTGGACGACCTGCCAGCGGGTAAGCAGCACGAGCATGGCAGCGACGCCGCCGATGAGGAGCGAGACGGTCGCGGCGACGGCGTTGGCCTTGATGAGTTTTTCCGCCTGGGCGTTGACCTTGAGCCCCGTCGCGGGGCAGACCCGGAAAGCGAGAGGCGCGGCGATGGCCGTCATTGTCCACCCCCTGGCGCCCGTGGGGCGCTGGCGCTGTCGTCGACCACGATGATGCGGCCGACCATCGTATGGTGCTGGATGCCGCAGAATTCGTTGCAGACGATGCGGAAATCGCCGGCCTGGGTGGGCACGATCCGGAGGCCGTAGTCGTAGCCCGGGACGACCTGGAAGTTCAGGTTTACGGGGCTCAGGCTGAAGCCGTGATTCACGTCGAGGGAGGAGAGGTGCAGTGTGTACTCGACGCCCTTGTGGAGCCTCAACACCGGATCCCACGACCACATCCGGCCCAGCAGGTAGACGTCGCTGCCTGGCGGTGGCTCGACGACGGCGTGCCCCGCGTCTTCACCGATCTTGTAGGCTTTGATGAATTCGTTGGTGCGGCGGGCGTAGGCGTTGGGGTCCACGCGATAGCGGATCCCCGACGGGTTCTGCGCGCCCTTCAGGTGCCACAGGGGCATCATGGCGAACAACACCATGCACCAGCCGAAGGCGATGAGCACCCACATCTTCTCGGCCTTGTGCGCGGGCTTCCACCAGACGCCACGCGGCGATTCTATTCCCGTGTGCATAACGATCCTCGCGCGTCAGGGCAGGGGTGCCGGGGGGAGCCGCAGAATCTCCCACAGGCCCCACGCCGTGTAGAACACGACCACCACCACGATGCCGGCAACGAGCAGCAGGAACGGGTTGTCGTAGATCCGCTGCAAGAGCGGCGGGGTTTCGTCGGCTTGCTGCGCCATGTGTTCCCTCCTCAGGTTTCGTGTCGCGCTCAGATCCGCACGGTCGCGCCGTTGCCCAGCAGATCGGCGACGGTCGTGTCACGAAAGAAGTCTGCGACGGCGCCCGCTACGTCCTTCCAGCGTTCGTGGGCCGCGCACGCGGTGCGATCGCTGCATTGCGGCCGCCCCAGAAGGCAGCGCCGCTGCTGCTCGATGCGGTCGAAGGGCGTCACGACGGCGCTGAGCGTCAGGCGGTCGGGCCGGACGCCGAGCTGGAAACCGCCCGCCTTTCCGCGCAGGGAGACGAGCACGCCGTTGTGGGCCAGCTGGTGGAGGATTTTCGAGAGGTAATTGCGGGGAATCCGCAGGGCGTCCGCCATCTCGGCGACGCGCACCGGGCGGCCGGTGGCGTGCTCGGCGACATACAGCACCGCGCGCAAGGCATACTCCGCTGTCTGAGAAAGCATGCGTTGTCTTTATCATGCTAATATGATAAAGTGTTTGCGCAAGCACCCCCCACACCCCTAGGCTTGAGGCTCAATGCGACGGTTCCTCGCCCGGGCGGACGCCCTGATGAACCGGCTTTACGGGTGGCGCTACAACCCGCTCTACCACAGCGGGGCCCTCGTCGTCGCCCTCCTGATCGTGCTCCTGGTCACCGGGATCTACCTGTTGTTCTTCTACCGGCTCGGTGCGCCCTACGCCTCCGTCGCGGCCCTGACCGCGCAGCCCTGGTTGGGTCGCTGGATCCGCGGTCTGCATCGCTATGCCTCCGACGCCGCCGTGGTCGCCGCGCTGGTGCATGCGCTGCGCGTCTACACCCAGGGCCGGAGCTGGGGGCCGCGCACCCTGGCCTGGGTCACGGGGCTCATCCTCTTGTTCGTGGTGTTGGTGAGCGGCTGGACCGGGTACGTGATGGTGTGGGACGTCCAGGCGCAGGTGTTGGCGACGGAAGGGGCGCGCCTGTTCGACGCGTTGCCGATCTTCTCCGAGCCCATCAGCCGCGCGTTCGTGGGAGAGCGGCCAATCCCGAGCGCGTTCTTCTTCCTGAACCTATTCGCGCACATCGCGTTCCCGATCGGGATGGGGCTGGTCGTCTGGCTGCACGTATCCCGCGTCGCCCGTCCGGGCCTGTTGCCGCCGCGGCCCCTCATGTGGGGGATCATCGGGCTGCTCTGCCTGCTCGCGGTGGCGTGGCCCGTCACGATGGGCCCGGCTGCCGACCCGTTCCGCCTGCCGGGGCGCGCCCCCTATGACGTCTTCTACTCCTTCTGGTTGCCGCTGGCGCAGGCGCTACCCGCGGGCGCCGTGTGGGGACTCTTCGCCGTCGTGTCGCTGGTGCTGGCGTTCGTGCCGCGCTGGACCGCACCGGCTCCCGCGCACCGGCCGCCGCCGTCGGTCGTGGACGAGGATCTCTGTTCGGGTTGCGAGCAGTGCTACCTGGACTGTCCCTACGAGGCGATCGCCATGATCGCGCGGCCCGGCGGACTAGGGGGTGCTGGGGGGACGGAGGCAGGAGGCCGGTCGGCGCTCGTGGCGCATGTGAATCCCGAGGCGTGCGTGAGTTGCGGGATCTGCGCGGGGTCGTGCGCGCCGATGGGCGTGGGCCCGCCGGGGCGCACCGGGCGCGACCAGATGGCGGCAGTGCGGGCGTTCGTCGCGGCGTGGCCCCACCGCCCCGGGGACGCGGTGCCTGACGCCGTCGTGATCGCCTGCGATCGCGGTGCCGGCGGCATCGCCCAGGGCGGGGAGTTCGCAGGCGCGCCCGTCTGGCCGATCACGTGCGCCGGCAACCTGCATACCTCCGTGATCGAGCTGCTGATCCGCGCGGGGGTGGGTGGCGTGCTCGTGGTGTCGTGCCCGCCGCGCGATTGCTGGAGCCGGGAAGGGCCGAAGTGGCTCGAGCAGCGCGTGTATCACGACCGCGAGGCCGAGCTGCAGCCGCGCGTGGATCGTCGACGCGTGCGGCTGGTGCACGCCGGCGTGGCCGAACGCGCCGTCGTCGCCGACGCGCTGCGCCGGCTGCGCGAGGAGGTCGCGCCGCTCGACGTCACGGTGCGAGAGGGGGATGCCGACCTGCTGCGCGAGTGTGACACCGAGGACGTGGCCCGATGACCGGGGGGGGGCGTGCCGTTCGCCTCGCACTCGGGGGCGCGCTGGTGCTGGGGAGCAGTGCGGCGCTCGCCGCCCTGTCGCTCACGCCGTATACCGCGGAGCCGGGAGCGCGCGCCGTCGTGCGGCTGGCGTGGCGCGCCCGCGGTGAGCGGGTCCGCGAATGCCGCCGGCTGACCGCCGAGGAGCTCGCGCGACTGCCCCAGCATATGCGCCAGGAGGAAATCTGCGAACGGCGCATCCTCCCCTACCGGCTGCGGGTGGATGTGGACGGGGCGCGGGTGGTAGATGAGCTCGTGCGAGCGGGGGGGGCGCGCGAAGACCGGCCGCTGTTCGTCTTCCGCGATCTCGCCGTGACGCCGGGCACGCACCACCTGCAGGTCACGTTCGAGCGAGAGGGAACGCCCGTGGCGTCCGGGCGGGAGGAGGGGGAGGAGACCGACGCGACCGAAGCCGGCCGTCGCGCTCGTGAGACGCCGGTGCGCCTGGAGCTGGACGCGCCGGTCGTGCTCGTGGCGCGGCAGATCGTGTTGGTCACATATGATGACGAGCGCCAGCGGCTGTTCCTTGCCCCGCCCGCCGGACCCCCGTAGTATCGGACATGCCGCTGCCCGAAGCATATGCCCCCGACGCGGAACAGCCGGAGATCTCCGAACGATCCCGCGGCGTGGCGCTCGCCCTCGCCTTCTTCGGCGGATTCTTCGGGTTGCACCGCTTCTACGTCGGCAAGGCACACAGCGGCATCGCCATGATCTGCACCTTCGGCGGGCTCGGCATCTGGTGGCTGTACGACATGGTGCTGCTCGCGGCGGGGCAGTTCCGGGACATCGACGATCTGCCGCTGCGGCGCTGGACCGTGGACGAGCCGCGTGCCTACGGGGCAGGAGGCCGCTCCGACGCCCGGGTGGAGGAGGTCGAGGACCAGCTCGCGGCGCTGCGCGACCAGTTCAACGATCTGGCCGAGCGCGTGGACTTCGCGGAGCGGATGCTGGCGCAGCAGCGCGAAAGGCCCCAACTTCCCCGCGGCTCAGCGCCGGGGACCCCGAGCGAGAAACGGACGGGATGATGAAGATCGGCGTGCTGCAGGAGACCGCCGCCAACGAACGGCGGGTCGCGTTGGTGCCGGAGACCGTGGGCCGCGTGGTGAAAGGCGGCCTCGACGTCCTCGTGGAGCAAGGAGCGGGGAGCGCCGCGTTCTGTGCCGACGACGCCTACCGGGCCGCCGGGGCCACGGTCGTGGCCGACCGGGCCGCGCTCCTGGGTCAAGCGGACGTCCTGGTTCAGGTACAGGTGCCGGCGCCGGCCGACATCGCGCGGTGTCGAGAGGGGGCGGCGCTCATCGCGCTGTTCCAGCCGGGGGCGGACGCGGCCCTAGTCCGGCAGCTCGCCGCCCGCAAGCTCACCGCCTTCAACCTAGCGCTGTTGCCCCGCATCACGCGCGCGCAGCCGATGGACGTGCTGTCCTCCCAGGCGACGGTGGCGGGCTACAAAGCGGTGCTGCTGGCGGCCGGCAGGACG
>JBGPOM010000084.1:0-7084 GCA_041488075.1 Gemmatimonadota bacterium | reverse complement strand
CACCCGGCGGCGCCGGGCCGCGCGGGCCGACGGACACGATGCGGTTGTCGGTGACGACGACGTCGCCGTTCTCGATCACCTCGTCGCCCTTCATGGAGACGATGCGCGCCCCGCGCAACACGACCGTGCCGCGGGGGACGTCGCGCGGGGCGTGCATCGTCACGTCGACGCGCGGCGGCTCGTAGGCCGGCAGCTTGGCGAGCGAGTCGGAGCGGGCCTTGAGCCGCTTCTGCACCGAGTCGGGCAGCGCCTTCACGCTGTCGCTCTTCAGCGAGTCGGCGCGGATCGAGTCCACCCGCACCCTGATCTTGCCGAGGGAGTCGGCGACGGCCGGATCGTACCGGAAGAAGCTGCGGCCGATCGACCAGTACACCGACTTCGCGCCAGGCGTCCAGCCGATGAAATCGCCGCCGATGCGCGTCAACCGATGGACGGGGAACGCCGCACTCGAGGTGTCGGACACGTTGATGCTCGGGGTCGGCCCACCCACCATTGGCAGCGTCACGAGGTAGACGTTGTTGCTCGCTTGCGCGAGCACCTGATCGGTGTCGGGGCTGATCAGGATCTCGTCCGCCGGCTGCGGCTCGGCGCCCGGCCCGGGATAGGTATAGCCCGTGACCTTGAGGTGCGCGCGCCGGTCGGTGCCGTCGTAGCGGATCGAGACGAGACCCTCAGGGCCCGCGTAGTAGTAGATCCGGCTGGCATCGCGCGTGAAGTGCGGCCGTCCCCAGCCGTCGTAGGGGGCGATGCGTGTCGGGGCACCCCCCCCGGCGGGCACCCACACAAGCTCGTATCCGGGCCCGAAATGCGCCGTCAGCCGCTGGCTGCGCGGCCCTTTCACCGCCACGATCCTCTGCCCATCAGGCGACCAGGCCGGCGTGTCGTAGAACGCCGCGTCGGCGGTGAGCCGCACCGGCGCCCCCCCCGCCCCCCGGCCGTCGGCGCGCACCTTGCTGATCGATCCCCCGGCATTGCCCCAGGTGACGTAGGCGATCCACAGCCCGTCAGGCGACCACACGGGCACCTGCTCGTGCACCGTGTCACTCGTGAGCCGCCGCGGCGTCCCGCCCGGCAGGTCCATCACGTAGAGGCGGTCGAGGGCGCTGAATACGAGCCGCTTGCCGTCGGGTGACGGCGCGGCGTTCCGAATCTGGTGCAACAGCACGGCGCCCGTGTCCACGCGATACGCGAAGCGTACGAGCGGCCCGAGGCCGAGCGCCACCTGGGCGGTGAACGGGATCGCCGTCGCCTGGCCCGAGGGCACCTCGACGCGCCAGATCTTGCCGCCGTAGGACGCGACGATCGCCTTGGAATCCGGCGTGAACGAGAACCCCGGGTAGAGGTCGCGCGTGAACCGGGACTCCTCGTCGTCGCGCGTCACGGGATAGACGAGCCACTGTTCGTCGCCCGTCTGGAGGTTGCGCAGGCGGAGACCGGTCTCCGCATCGTAGCGCGTCGCGTACACGAGCCACTTGCCGTCGGGCGAGAGCACGGGACGCATCGCGCTGCCGTAGAGGTCGGTCTGCGGGAAGATACGGCCGGTCTGGCGGTCGTAGATCGCGAGCTGCCACAACGGGTACTGGAGGTCGTACCCGAACCCGCCGCGGTGGCGCGATACCCAGATGTAGCGCGGATCCTTGCCGAACGCCGCGCCCAGGGTGTTCATCGACACGCTCGGCTGCCCGGACCCGAGCCCGCCCGCCGCCACGCGCAGCATCGCCGTCCCCGAGCCGCCGTCCTTGTGATACAGCCACAGCTCGTACACGCTGCCGAGCACGCCGCTCGTGCGCGACGCGACAATGTAATTCCCGTCGGGCGCCCACTCGGGCGACGCGTACAGGTTGTTGCTCCCCTTCGTCAGCGCCTTGGCGTTCTTGCCGTCGGGGTCGCACAGCCAGATGTTCTCCGCGCCCGAGCGATCGGAGAGAAACACGATGCGCTTCCCGTCGGGCGACCAGCGGGGCTGCGAATCGAACGCCGGGCCGGACGTGATGCGCGTGGCCGCGCCGCCCCCCCCCGCCGCCGGCATGGTATAGAGGTCGCCCAGCAGCTCGAAGGCGATGGTCCGGCCGTCGGGCGACACGTCCAGCGACATCCACGTGCCTTCGGAGGTCTCGAACTCGACGGTGCGCGTGGTCGCCAGCGGCAGCTCGCCGTTCTTGTCCTTCTTGCTGGTGTCGGGAGCGGCGGGAGAGGGAGCCTGGGCACGGGCGGGGAGGGCGGGACCAATCGACAGCACGGCGGCGGCGAAGGTCGCGGCGAGCAACCGGCGCATGGGCAGATCTCCGAAATGGAAGAACGACGGCGTGAGGGAACGCTGGAACGTGCAGGCAAGAAGAAGGGCGGTCAAGTTGGCCTCGACCGCCCTCCCCCGACTTCCTCTGACCGGGTCCCCTTAGATACTGAGGGCGCGGACCTGACGCGGCGCGGGCTCCTGGGAGCGCAGCACGATCCGCATCGCGTTGGTGTCCAGCTCGATCTCCCAGGCGGCGATGCGAGGCCGCACGAATTCCTCACAATCGGCCGAGGTGAGACCCTCGGGCGTTGCGTCCAGAAACTCCATCAGTTTCATCCGCTTCTCGAGGTAGGTGCAACCGTCCCGGCTCGCCGCAATCCGGATTCCCACGTCGTCATCGAGCTGGCGCCGCACGAAGCCCTGCGCAACCTCGAGCAGCCGGCCCACGATCACCCGCTCCAGCGGCACGCCGTCCTTGCGGACGAGGCGCCGGCTCAGCGCGCGGGCGCGCGTGGGATCGCAACACAAGTCCAGCATGTGCTGCTTCACCTCGGGGTGCGGGCGCCGGCGGCTCTTGGTCGTCCCATCCCGCTCCGCCTTGGCGCAGGTCGGGAGATCGTTACGGTGCAGCTTGAGAAACTTGGTCATCGGGGCGTAGACGTCCATCCGCCCCGGCGCCGGAGGCACGCGCCGCCCGGCCACGAGGTCAGAGATGTAGATCTCGGACACCTGGACCGCCTCCGCGAGCTCGCGCGGCGTGCGCTTCAATTCGCGCAGCCGGCGCCGCACCAACTCACCAACCTTCACGGGGCGCTTCAGGGGGAGGGCTGCCGCCATGGAGACTCCTCTCGTCGCAGAATGAAACGCCCGCAGGGTGCAACAGTGTGCGCACACTGCGGGCTGATGGACGGGGGAATATCGCTAGGACGGACCTAAAATGGTAGTCTTGCGCAGCAGTGCAGTCGTCCCCACCACGATGATCAAGGCGAAACTGAACCACTGGATGGCGTAGGAGAGGTGCGGGCCATCATCCAGCGCCGGTTGCGGCCAGCGGCGGGGGAGCCCCTGACCGGTGGAGGGAGACGCGCCGGTCTGCTGGACGACGAACGGGAGGAGCGGATACGGCAGGGAGTCGCTCAGGCGGCCCGGATCCACGTCGCCGCGCCCCCGCGGCGGAAGGACGCCCAGCCCCTCGACCGTCGCCGTGTCGGGCTCTCGATAGACGGTCTGATCCACGTGGTAGGCGTCGGGGGACGGGACCCAGCCTCGGTCCACCAGAACCGCGGACCCGTCGGCGAGTCGCAGCGGCGTGATCAACGCCACGCCGGGGGTCGCGTCGAAGCTGCGGCCCGGCCAGACCCGCTCGCGGGCGAAGTCGTAGACCCCGCGAGCGACGATGCGCCGTTGGCGCGCGGAGTCGGCGGAGATCCCCCCCCCCCCGCTCAGCTCGATCGGCGGGAGAGCCAGCCGCGCGGCGAGCACGGCGTTCCTGGCGCGGCGCTGTCCCAGGCGGTCGACCTGCCACACGCCCAGCCGCACGCACACCACGGCGACGGCGAGGGCGACGCAGGCTCCGACCGCGTCGCGGCGCGCGAGCCTCACCGTCCGCCCTTCCCCCGGATCAACACGAGCTTTGCCTGGCGCGGGAGTCGCTTGATGGCCGCCTCACGGCGCAACGCCGCGCTCCGGTCGGGCAGCGTCTCCCGATACGCGAGCGCGAGCGGCCGGCGCGACCGCGTGTAGGCGCTCGCCTTCCCCGCCCGGTGCGCCGCAAGGCGGCGGGCCAGGTCGTTGGTGATCCCGGTGTAGAGGGAGCCGTCGCGGCAGCGGAGCAGGTAGACCATCCAGGTCACGGATGCAAGCTAGCTGCTGCAGCGCGTTAGACCAGTTTCGCCTCGAGCCCGAGCTCGACGTTTCCCTGGAGCGCCTTCGACACCGGGCAGTTCTGCTTCGCCGACTCGGCGGCCTTCTCGAACGCCGCCTGATCGATCCCGGGCACCTTGCCCCGCACGACGAGCTCGATCCGCGTGATGCGCGGCGCGCCCTCGATCATCTCGAGCGTGCAGGCGGCGCGGGTTTCGACGCGCGTCACGGGCGTCCCCGCCTTCTCGAGGCCCGCTGAGAGCGCCATGCTGAAACAGGCGGCGTGCGCCGCCGCGATCAGCTCCTCGGGGTTCGTGCCCCTGGCACCCCCGAATCGCGTGCCGAAACTGAAGGGCCCGCTGAAGGCCCCGCTCTCCGCCTTGAACGTCCCCTTGCCGTCCTTGAGCTTCCCTTCCCAGGCGGCGCTGGCGTTGCTCGTCGGCATGTGCTCCTCCATCTGTAGGGTTCGCCGAATCGGGGAATCTGGCGTGGTCGCCGCTCCTTCGCTACGCTTGAGGCACAGCCAAAGATCAGGGAGCACACCCATATGGCCACCAAGAAGAAGTCCCCGAAACGTCCGGCCGCAAAGCGGCCCGCCGCGAAACGATCCGCCACCAAGCGCCCCCCGGCGCGGCGCCAACCGGAGACGTTGCGCCTGCGCCGCATCGCTCCGTCATTTACCGCCACCGACCTGCAACGCAGCATCGCCTTCTACCGCGACGTCTTGGGATTCGTGATCGGCGAGGAGTGGCGGGAGAAGGGAGTGCTGATGGGCTGCGAGATCCACGCCGGCGCCGCGACGTTCATGCTGGGTCAGGACGACTTCGCAAAGGGCCGGGACCGCCAGAAGGGCGTCGGCATGCGCATGTACTGTCACACCGCCCAGGACGTGGACCGGCTCGCGGCGCAGATCAAGGAGCGCGGCGGCATGCTCGATCAGGAGCCGAAACTGATGCCGTGGGGCGATCGGGTGTTCATGATCACGGACCCGGACGGGTTCAAGCTGACGTTCGTGCAAGCGAGTTGAGCCTCGAATGCTCGTCCTTCTGACCGTCACATCGCTGGCATTGCAGCAGTCGGTAGCCGACACATCGCCCTTCCGCGCCCTCGCCCTGCCGGCCGCGACCGGCGTGCGCAGCGCGTCCGGCGCGCCGGGGCCGCGCTACTGGCAGCAGCGCGCCGACTACACCATCCGCGCCACGCTCGATACCGCCACCAGCGTGCTCGCGGGCACCGAGCGGATCCGCTACGTCAATCGCTCCCCCGACGCGCTCGCCTTCGTTTGGGTGCAGCTCGATCAGAACCTGTTCGCCCCAGGATCGATCACGAGCGCGTTGAACCAGCCGCCGCTCCGGTTCGCGGGCGGGGTCGTGTTCGACTTCACGGGGAAGGGCTTCGTCGGCGGGATGACGGTGGACCGGTTCACGGCCGGCGGGCAGCGCCTGGCCATGACGGTCACGGGGACGATGATGCGGGTCGAGCTGGCGCGACCCCTCGCGCCCGACAGCGCGATCACCTTCGACGTCGCCTGGCACTTTCCGGTCCCGCCCTATGGCGGCGGCCGCATGGGCCGCGTCGGCTCGCGCTTCTACGAGCTGGGCCAGTGGTACCCGCGGATGGCGGTGTACGACGACGTGAACGGCTGGAACACGCTTGGCTACATCGGCGCCGGTGAGTTCTACCTCGAGTACGGTAATTTCGACGTCACCCTGACCCTGCCGGCGGGGTTCGTGGTCGCCGCCACCGGCACCGTGACGAACCCGTCGGCGGTGTGGACGGCCGTGCAGCGCGCTCGCCTGGCGCGCGCGCGCGGCTCCAGCGAACGCGTCGAAATCATCACCAAGGCCGAAGCCGCGGCGAACGGCGCACGGTCCGCCGCGGGCACCAGGACCTGGCGCATCGCCGCCGCAAACGTGCGCGATTTCGCCTGGGCCGCGGGGCCCGACCTGCGCTGGGACGCGAGCGGCTGGAGCGGGATCCTGATCCAGACGTTCTACCATCCCGACGCCACCCCGTGGGAAGAAGCAAACCGGATGATGCGGCTCGCCCTCGCCCACTTTTCCGACACCTGGGCCCGCTATCCCTGGCCGCAGTTCTCGACCGTCGAAGGATTGATCGAGGGCATGGAGTACCCGATGATCACCTTCTGCCCGGCGCTCGAGAAGCGGGAGGACCAGTTCTGGGTGCTGATGCACGAGCTGGGCCACCAGTGGTTCCCGATGCAGGTCGGCTCGGATGAGCGGCGCTACCCGTGGATGGATGAGGGGTTCAACACGTTCATCGATTACGGGGCCGCCGAAGCGTATTTCCACGGCACGGCCTACGGCGACACCGTGCGGCGCGAGCTGCTGAGCGCGTCCGCGGTCACGGCGATCCCCGGGAACGAGCAGCCGCTGATCACAAAGCCCGCCGAGGTGCAGGAGCTGTACTGGACCGCATACCAGAAGCCGGCGCTGATGCTCACCGTGCTGCGCGACGCCGTGCTGGGGCGGGACGAGTTCGAGCGCGCATTCCGCGAGTACACGCGGCGCTGGCGGTTCAAGCACCCGCAACCGGCCGATTTCTTCCGGACGATCGCGAACGTGACGGGCAGGGACCTCGACTGGTTCTGGCGCGGTTGGGTCACGACCACCGCCCGGCTCGATCAGGCCGTCGACTCGGTCACTCGAGGGGCGGGCGACACGACGCTCGTCCATCTCTCGAACCGCGGGCAGATGGTCCTGCCCCTGACGCTCGAGCTGCGCTTCGCCGACGGCACGAGCGAGACGCGGCAGCTGCCGGTGGAGATGTGGTACTTGGGGAGCCGGTTCACGTATCGTTTGGCCACAGCGAAAGGAATCGTTGCCGTGGTCGTGGACCCGCGGCGGATCTACCCGGACGTTGAGCGGGGAAACAACCGCTGGGGACGCTGACGACGGCGGCCCGCCGCCGTCAGTGCATGCCGCCGCCGCCGAGCTGCCGCGTCAGGTCGCCGAGCACGGCCTT
>JBGPOM010000083.1:0-7096 GCA_041488075.1 Gemmatimonadota bacterium | reverse complement strand
GTGCCGCCGTCGCACCGCCAACCGGGGTTCACTACTCGGGAGGGGCACGGCGCGCTCGCCCGCGCCACGACGGAGCCCGTGGCGCCGGGTTGCGCGGTGTGCCACGCGCGCGACTTCTGCATGACCTGCCACGTCGACGCACCGGAGCAGGCCGCCATCCAGGCGCTCGAGCCGGACCCTCGAGCGCGGGCGATCGTCGTGCGGTTGCAAGCGCCGGCGACGCACCGCGACCCAACCTTCTTGCAGCGCCACGGGGCGGCGCTGCGTGCCGACGCGCGCCGCTGCAGCACATGTCACACGCAGGAGAGCTGTCTCGCTTGTCACGCGCCGTCGCAGCGCGTCGCCAGCGCCTTGCCGGCGGCGGGGCCGGCGCGCGGCACGGGCGCTCAGCCGACACGGCGGCCGCCCGACTCACATCGCGACAACTTCGCAAACCGCCACGGGTCGTTCGCGGCCACGGCGCCGGCCACGTGCGCGGGATGTCATGTGCGGACCGATTGCTTCAACTGTCACCGGCCCAACGCGGCGACAGCGGCGGGGGGCTACCATCCCGTGGACTTCCTGACGCGGCACCCGGCGGCGGCCTATGCGCGCGAAACGCGCTGCAGCGACTGCCACAACGTCGGGAGCTTCTGCGCGTCGTGCCACGCGTCCGCGGGGCTCGTCAGCTCGGGACCGTTGCGCGCGGGCTACCACGACGGCAGCCGCTTCTTCTCGGTGGGGCATGGCCAGGCGGCTCGCCAGAGCCTGGAGACGTGCACCGGTTGCCACGTCGAACGGGACTGCCTCACCTGTCATTCGGCCGTGGGGGGCCGGCACTTCAACCCGCACGGGCCCGGTTTCGACGCCGCCCGCATGCGGCGCAAGAATCCCGAGATGTGCAGCGCGTGTCATGGAAGGGCGATTCCTGGAGGCTGAGCCGCAACAGGGGGGGACATGACGACGACACCAGGTGGGCTGGTCAACACGGGGCGACGCGCGTTTCTCAAGTGGGCCACGGCGGTCGGCGGTTTCTGCTCCGCGCTGCTGGCCGGTGTCCCCGCGGTACGCGCGTTTCTGTCTCCCACATTCCGGCACACCCGCCAGGAGAAGTGGATTCGACTCGGCGAGGTCGATCAGTTCGATCCCGAGGTTCCGACCAAGGTCGACTTCGTGGACACCGTCGCCGACGCTTGGGTAGAGGGACGGCGCCTCCGGAACGTGTGGATCTACACCGAGGACGGGGAGAAATTCACCGTCTACAACGGGCGGTGCACGCATCTGGGATGCAATTACTCGCTCGATGCGGAGAAGAAAGTCTTCCGCTGTCCCTGCCACACCGGCTTCTTCGACCTGAAGACGGGTACCGTGCTGGGCGGCCCCCCGCCCCGGCCGCTCGACACCCTGCCGGTGAAGGTCGAAGACGGTGTACTGTACGCCGAGTATCAGGACTTCCGGCTCGGCGTCGCCGACAAAGTGATGGCGTAGACCCATGACGAACATGTTTCGCTGGCTCGACGAGCGGCTCGACCTGCGGCGCGCGAAGCGCGAGCTGCTGGACCGCGAAGTGCCGGACCGCCTCACGTGGTGGCATACGCTGGGCAGCGCGACGCTGACCGTGTTCCTCGTCCAGGTCATCACCGGGACGACCCTGGCCACGTACTACTCAGCTTCTCCCGATCACGCCTACGACAGCATCCAGTTCCTCGGGCGCGCGGTGGCGAGCGGGGCGCTGCTGCGGAGCATCCATCACTGGGGCGCGAGCGCCATGGTCGTGCTCATCGTGGCGCACGTCATCCGCGTGTTCGCCGTCGGCGCGTACAAGTATCCGCGGGAGATCAATTGGGTGTTGGGCGTGGGGCTGTTCCTGATCGTCATGGGGTTCAGCTTCACCGGCTACCTGCTGCCCTGGGATCAGAAGGCGTACTGGGCCACGGCCGTGGGAACGAACATCGCCGGGACGACGCCGCTGATCGGTGGCGCGCTCGTCGCCCTGCTGCGCGGTGGGTCGGAGCTCGGGGCCGCGACGCTGGCGCGCTTCTACGCGTTCCACGTCCTGTGGCTCCCCCTCCTGCTCACCGTCCTGGTCGCGCTGCACCTCATCGTGGTCGTGCGCCAAGGCATCGCCGCCCGGCCCCGCGACCTGGAGGTGGGCGCGCCGCGGACCACGAAGGACCCCGCCTATCCGGGCTTCTACCGGGACGCGTACGCCGCGTCGAAGCACGGTGGCGTCCGGTTCTGGCCGGACATCCTGGGCAAAGACGCGATCGTGTCGGCCGGCGCCGTGCTCGCCATCGTGTTCTTGGCGGTGCTGTTCGGGGCGCCGCTCGAGGCGCCGGCGGACCCGACCGATACCGCCTACATCCCACGGCCGGAATGGTACTTCCTGCCGATCTACCAGCTCCTCAAGCTGGTGCCCGGGTCCATGGAGAGCCTGATCGCGGTGGGCGTGCCGACGGTATTCGTGATCGTACTCCTGACGCTTCCCTTCTTCGATCGGGGAAGCACGCGGAACCTGCTGCATCGGCCGGCGGCTATGGTCTCGCTGGCCCTCGTCTTGGGCGGGGCCGGGTTCCTCATCGGGGCGGCCGGCCGGGCTCCCCAGGAGGGGGAGGTGGAGGGCGGGCGGCCGCTCACCTCGATCGAGCGCGCCGGCCGGGCGCTCTATCAGTCACAGCAATGCGGCGGCTGTCACCGCATGACCGGCGTGGGAGGGGAGGAAGGCCCCGACTTGACGGCGGTGGGGTTACGGCACTCGGCGGGGTGGCTGCACAGCTTCATGGAGTCGCCGAGCCGGTTCCACGCGGAATCGCGCATGCCCTCGTACGGGCCGCCGGCGCTCACCCACCAGGAGATCGAGGAGTTGGCGCAGTACCTGTCGTCGCGGCGAGGGCGGGGAGGGGAGAACATCGCGCCGCAGTTCTACGACACCTTCCCCCCACCCCTGCGCCCGTGATGCGCTAGGGCGCGGTCGTCGGTTGGCTCGCCAGGGTCTTCACGAACTTGGCGACCGCGGCGATCTCCGCGGGGGACAGCCGGTTGGCGAACGATTTCATGTCGCGACCAGCCCCGTTGCGCAGCACGGCGACGATCGAATCGACCGAGCGTGCCCGGAGGAAAGCGGAGTCGCCGATATCCTTCAGGCCGGGGTAAATCGCCACCATGCGCTGCGGGGGGGTTCCCTTGAGCCCATGGCACGACCGGCAGTTCTGGCGGTAGAGCGCCGCGCCGTCCGGCGCTTGCGCGAGAGCGTTGGAAGATCCGAGGCCGAGCGCCAAGATCACTGCAGCTGCGAGCAACGTGCGATGCATAGTCTCTCCTAAAGGGTTCCGAGGGTAGGAATGATACCCCCGTAGCAGGCCATCCGCCTCGGAAGTGATCGTAAAGCTCTGATGAAGGTTGCCTCATCGTACCCTTCGCATGCGGTTCACGGTCCTTTCATGATCGGGCATCCACGCTTGATCTCGAAAGGAGGTCCGCATATGGACGCTGACGAGGTCACGGCCTCGGGAGGGTCGAGCATCGAGTTGTGGTTGTCGGGCGGGGAAGACGAGCTCGCTCAGGTGACGCTCCAGCGGCGAGTGTGGGAAGAGATCCGGGAGGAGATGCTGCTTGCGGGCGCCGAGCTCCTAGTCGAAGTGGCAGATCGCGTGGCTGTGCTCGAGGGTACCGTGGACCGCCATTTCGCGAAGACCGCGGCCGAGCGCGCTGCGTGGCGGGTGAAAGGCCTCCGCGGTGTGGAGAACCGCATCCAGGTGCGGTCGGAGCGGGGCTGATCGAGTCTGGCGGTTTCATCGCCGATTCACGGTCACTTCACGCGCGCTGACCTATCATGTGGGCGGCCACCGGGATGGTGGCCCGTGCGGGACGCGAAGCGAGCCGTCGGCCGCATGTTCACCGGATGTCGGTTCGGGTCGGTCCGGTATGGGAACGAGAAATCTGACGGCCTCCAGCCTCCGCTGCTGAACGGCGGGGGCTGATTCTTTGTGAAAAGTTTCACAAGCAGTTCAACCGTCCTTCAGGGCCCCTGCGCCATCTTCCCGTTGCACCCCGATGGGGTGCCAACCGCAACGGGAGGTTCCAATGTTCGGCATCATTCGCAAGGCGAACCACGACCCGATGCTCGACCTCCTCTACACGCTGGAGCGTCGCATGGGCCGTACCCTCAACGAGCCGCTCGCCGGCTTCGACTGGCAACTGGGGGACGCCGCGACGGCCGCATGGACGCCGATCGTGGACATCTTCGAGGAGCCGGAGTTCGTCCGGATCGTCGCCGAGGTTCCCGGCGTGAAGCCGGAAGACGTGAAGATCCTGGTCGAGGCGAACGTGCTGACGATCCAGGGCACGAAGGAGCAGGTGGCGGAGCAGAAGGCCGAGAAGGTGCACCGCTATGAGCGGATCTACGGATCGTTCGAGCGCAGCTTCACGCTCCCGACCACCGTGGACGCCGAGCACATCAAAGCCACCTACGACCTGGGCGTGCTAACGCTCGTGCTGCCCAAGGTGGAGATGGCCAAGCCCCGTCAGATCAAGGTGGAGATCACCACGGAGAGGAAGCTGAAAGCCTGAAGCACTACGCCCCCGGTGCCCAGGTGGCCTCGGGGGCGTGTTGCGTGCGGCAGCGACCCGCTCAATGCAGCTGAGTGCTCCGCCGGCAGGTGTCGATGCCCAGGATGGTGTAGAGCGGGCACATGCGGAACAGCGCCGTCCCGATGAAGACCATGGCGATCAACCCCGCCCCCAGCGCCAGCAGCGGGCGATTGTTAAAGGAGGCGGATGCGGCCAGCCATACCACGCCCAGCAGCGCGCGGATCCCGGCGTCCATCGCCCCGACGTTCTTGATCACCATTGGCTCCGACTCCGAAACGAAAGGTCGAGCCAAAGTTGTCAAGGCGTCCGTGAAGAAACTGCGAACTCCGCGTGAGTCCGGCGTCAGCGGGGTGAAGCCCGGGGGAGCGCCCCGTGAAGGCTCCTTCAGACACCGCGCCCCTACCGCTGCCTCGCTGCGAGCTGGCGCAGCACGTACTCGAGAATGCCCCCGTGCCGGTAGTACTGCTGCTCCTGCGGAGTGTCGATGCGGACCGTGGCGCGGAATTCGCTCAGCTTGCCCTCGTCACTGGTCACTTTGACGACCACCTGCTTCGGCAGCTCCGCGAGCCCCGCGATGTCGTAGCGCTCCTTCCCCGTCAGCTCGAGGGAGGCGGGTGACTGATCGGCCAGAAACTGCAACGGCAGGATGCCCATCCCCACGAGATTCGAGCGGTGGATCCGTTCGTAGCTCTGCGCGATCACCGCGCGCACGCCGAGCAGCCGCGGCCCTTTCGCCGCCCAGTCGCGCGACGACCCGGAGCCGTACTCCTTCCCCGCGAGTATGATGAGCGGCGTGCCTTCCGCCTGGTATTTCACCGAGGCGTCGTAGATGGTCATCGCCGATTCGTCGGGGAGGTGGACGGTGAACGGCCCCTCCGTGCCCGGCGCGAGCTGGTTCTTGAGGCGCACGTTGGCGAAGGTGCCGCGCACCATGACCTCGTGGTTGCCGCGCCGCGCGCCATAGGAGTTGAAGTCCACCGGCTCGACCCCGTGCGCGATGAGGTACTGCCCGGCGGGGAGCGTCTTGCGGATCGAGCCGGCGGGCGAGATGTGGTCGGTGGTGATGCTGTCGCCCAGCAGGCACAGCACGCGCGCCCCACGGATGTCGGCGATCGGCTTCGGTTGGCGCGGCATGCCGTCGAAATACGGGGCGCGCCGGATGTAGGTGGAGTCGGGCTCCCACGCGAACCGCTCGCCGTCGGGGACGGGAAGGCCGCGCCAACGCTCGTCGCCCTCGAATACATGGGCGTAGTTCTTCTGGAACATCGCCGACTTGATCGACGTGCGGATGACCTCGTCTACTTCCTTGGTCGACGGCCAGATGTCGCGCAGAAAGACGGACTTGCCGTCCTTTCCGGTGCCGAGCGGCTGCGTGTGGAACTCGATGTCGATCCGGCCCGCCAGCGCGTAGGCGACCACGAGCGGCGGCGAGGCGAGGTAATTCGCCCGCACCTCCTGCTGGATCCGGCCCTCGAAGTTGCGGTTCCCCGACAGCACCGAGCACACCACCAGCTCGCCCTCGGCGACCGCGGCCGACACGGCCTCGGGAAGCGGCCCGGAATTGCCGATGCACGTCGTGCACCCATAACCGACGAGGTGAAAGCGCAGCTGTTCGAGGGGCTTCATCAGGCCGGCCTGCCGCAGATAATCGGTGACGACCTTCGATCCAGGCGCGAGGCTCGTCTTGACCCAGGGTTGCGTCTTGAGCCCCCGGTCCACGGCCTTCTTGGCGACGAGCGCCGCCGCGACCATCACCGATGGGTTCGACGTGTTGGTGCAGCTCGTAATCGCCGCGATCACGACCGAGCCGTGGCGCAGCGGGTGCTCGACGTCGTCGAGCTTGACCGACACGTGGGTGCGGCGCTGCGGCGGCGCCAGGACGGCCGTGGCCGTGCTCCCGCCCTCCCCTTCCCAGCGCGTCGCGTTTGACGGCGCCCCGATCGGCGACGTTGCTTTCATCAGGGAAGGGAGCGCGTCGAGGAAGTTCTTGCCGACCTCGCGCAGTGGGACGCGGTCCTGGGGGCGCCGCGGGCCCGCGAGACTCGGCTCCACGGTCGCCAGGTTCAGCTCGAGGGTATCGGTATACACGGGCTCGGGCGTGTCAGGGCCATGGAAGAGCCCCTGCTCCCTCATGTACGCCTCGACGAGCCGTACCTGGTCGGCGGGGCGGCCGGTGAACTCGAGGTAGCGCAACGTCTCCTGGTCTACCGGGAAGATGCCGACGGTGGCCCCGTACTCCGGGGCCATGTTGCCGATAGTCGCACGATCAGCGAGGGTCAAAGCGGCGACGCCGGGGCCGTAGAACTCCACGAACTTCCCGACGACCCCTTTGGCGCGGAGCAGTTGCGTGACCGTGAGCACCAGGTCGGTGGCGGTGGCGCCTTCGGCCAGCCGTCCGGTGAGCCGGAAGCCCACGACCTGCGGGATGAGCATCGAGACTGGCTGGCCGAGCAGCGCCGCCTCCGCCTCGATGCCGCCCACACCCCAGCCCAGCACGCCCAGCCCGTTGACCATCGTGGTGTGCGAG
>JBGPOM010000082.1:0-7117 GCA_041488075.1 Gemmatimonadota bacterium | reverse complement strand
TTCGGCGAGTCGCCGCTCGGCGTCGACGCGGTGGGGGGAGTCCTCCGGATAGCGCTCCCCCAGCCGGGCGCGGCACAGCTCGGCGAGCGCTTCAGGAGCAGGGGCGCGATCCGCTCCCCGGAAATCGGGGAAGGTGTAGCCCAGGTCGTGCGTCAGATCGAACGCCCGGCAGCGCTCGGCGATGGCCAGACCATTGGCGACAGCATCGGGACAGTCACGAAACAGCGCCACCATTTCTGCCGGTGGCCGCAGGTAAAACTCGCTGTTGGGATGCCGCGCCCGATGCGAGCCGTCGAGCGTCGCGCGGTGGCGGATCGCGACCAGCACGTCGTGCAAGCGGTGCCGCTCGCGGCGGTGATAGTGCACGTCACCAGTTGCGATGACGGCCAGTTGCAAGTTGCCGGCTAGATCAATCAGCCCGCGACTCAGAGCCAGGTCTCCGCGCACTCGATTGCGCTGGACCTCGACGAAAAAGCGGTCCGGTCCAAAGGTCGCGCGACAGCGCTCGGCGAGCGTCCGCGCCGCGCCGCGTCCCTCGGTCTCGAGCACCCGCGGCAGCAGGCCCTCCCTCCGGCACCCCGACAGGACGATCAGCCCTTCCTGCCGCGCCTCGAGCGACGGGAGAGCGAGTCGCGGATCGCGGCGGTCTGCGCGGCCCAGGTGCGCCTCGGTGAGGAGCCGGCACAGGTTCGCGTAGCCCCGCGGCGTCTCGGCGAGGAGCGTCAGGTGCGCACCGTCCGCGAGCGTCACCTCGGCGCCGGTGATCGCCTGCAGGCCGAGCGACTGCGCGCTGTGCGCGAACGCCATCGCGCCGTACAGACCGTTGTGGTCGGTGAGCGCGAGGGCGGAGTAGCCGAGGCGCTGGGCTTCAGCGGCCAGGTCCTCGGGGAGCGAAGCACCGTCCAAGAACGAGAAGGCCGAGTGACAGTGGAGCTCGACGTACATGGACGTGGGGCGTAGGTCGTGGGGCGTGTTAAGGTTTCTGCGCGAACCACGTCTTCGTGGTCATATCTTCGAACAACACCAATCTTCCGCCGCCTTCCAACACTACTTCCACATATCGCCGCATGATGGGTGACCGCCACCACTCGTCGTCGATCCGCCAAGATTCCAGAACGACCTCGACAGGAGCATCACCGACAGTCTGTGGAATACCCTCTGCATCCGACTGAACAGTCACGGGCTGTGGCACGTTGAGTGCTCGAAGCCTGTCAGTGCGCATCCCACGCCCCACGTCCCACTCACGGTTCATAGTCGATCAGCGCGTAGCGGCGCTCGGGGAGGCGCGACCATGGCTGGACCTCGATGACGTGGTAGAGACAGGAGCGCTTGAGCCGCTGCCGGATCTCGCGGGCGGCGCTCTCGAGCGCGCGCCGCTGGCCGGCCCGCGCGGCGGCGATGGCGTCCCGGGCGAAGAGCTGGAGCTCCGCGGTCCCCGGGGCGAACGCCGTGAATTCGAGGACGAGCCGCGTGACCGCGCCCGCCGGCGGCGCCTGCTCGAGCCGCGTCCGGAGCGGAGCGGCGATGCGCGCGGCGTCGGCGGTCGGATCCTTGAGGAGGAGGTCGGCGAGCCAGGAGCGGCCCCCCCCTCCTTCCAGCTCGGCGGAGAGGCGGAGCGCCTGCACCCGCCAGCCGATGCGCCGCGGGTCCTTGAGCGCGCGCGCGATCAGCTGGCCCGTCGCCCGCTCGAGCAGCTCCCGCTCGCCCACCGGCGTGAAGAAGGTGAGCGCGGCGACGATTGGCTCGGGGGCCACGCGCCCGACGACAGGCTCCAGAGTCCGTCCAGCGGCGAGCCGCCACAGCCGCCGTCCCGCCGCGCCGAACTGCGCCGTCACCGCTTCTTCCGGGAGCGTGGCGAGCGCGCCGAGCGTCCGGATGCCGAGCTGGCGCAGGCGGCGGTGCGTGTCGGGATCGATGGGAAGGACGGCGATGGGCTGGGCGGAGAGAAAACTCCCCGCCTCCCCGGGGCTCACGATGACGGCGTCGCCCGGTTTCGCCCGCGTCGCTGCGACCCAGGCGACGAACTTCCCGGGGCCCCACCCCACACGGAACGATGGAACGATGGAACGTTGGAAAGGGTCTCTCGTTCCATCGTTCCGTCGTTCCATCGTTTCCCTGACCCCCTCGACTATCTTTTCCGGCCCCCCGTAAATCCCTTCCAGCCCGTCCCCTCCCACGTAAGCGATCCCCAGCTCCCCCGGCTCGACGACGGGACTCACCTCGTTCAGGGCCGTGAGCAGGCGCGCGAACCGCTCGTCGTAGTGCACCGGGTCGGGCTCGACGAGCCGGAGGGTGGGACAGAGGCCGATCGCCTGACTCACCGTCATCCCCGGCCGCACCCCGGTGTGCCGCGCGAGGGGGGAGACCTGCCACAGCTTGCGGCTCAAGTCGGGGGCCAGCAGGGCGGTGGGGCAGGCGGCGAGGCCCTCTCGACGCGCCTCTTCACAGCGCAGCGGAAAGAGGGGAATCCAGACGCAGGCGGCGAGCGAGCTCGTGGGACGTTGAGGCATTGACAGAGTCCAAATGGGACCCGAATATATCCCGAAGATCGAGACGGCCGCAAGACTCCGTGCGAAACCGTTAAGTGATTGATATGTTTGGACTTCTAGAATGAACCAGCCAGATCTCTTCGACGGGAGCGACTCCCTCCCCAACCCCAGCGCCGAGTTGATGGCGCTTGCCGCGCGCCTGCCAGCAGCGGTGCGGTTCGGGACGTCGACCTGGACGTACGACGGTTGGACGGGGGACGTCTATCACCGCCGCTACCGCGGCGCCCAGCCGGCGAAGCGGCTCGAGGAGTACGTGCGCTACCCGTTGTTCCGGACGGTGGGGATCGACAGCGCCTTCTACGAGCCGCCCTCCGAGGAGGTACTGCGCGCCTACGCGCAGGCGCTTCCCCCGGGGTTTCCCTGCGTGAGCAAGGTATGGGACCGGATCACCGCCAAGCGGCTGGATCAAGGGAAGGGCGAACCGAACCCCGACTTCCTGAACGCGCCGCTCTTCAAGGAGGCGGTGCTCGGCCCCTACTCCCGCGAGTTCCGGGATCACGCCGGGTGCTTCGTGTTCGAGTTCCAGGCGATGCGGGGCAGGGACGTTCCCGATCCGCTCGAGTGGGCCGACCAGCTCGACGCTTTTCTAGCGGAGCTGCCCCCCGACTTCCGCTATGCCGTCGAGCTGCGGAATTCCGAGCTACTCACCGGCCTTCACGGAGAGGTCTTGAAGCGCCACCGAGTGGCACACGTTTTCAATTCGTGGACGGAGATGCCGCCGATCGGCGCGCAGATCGACCTGGCGTGGACGTTCTCCGCGGACTTCACGGTGGCGCGCGCGCTGCTGAAGCCCGGGCGCCGCTACGCCGACGCCGTGCGGCGGTTCGAGCCGTACGACCGAATCCAGGAGCCCCAACCGGAGCTACGACGCGACATCCTGCGCCTCGTGCAGGAAGCGTTGCGCCGGCGCATCGAAGCCTTCATCCTCGCGAACAACCGGGCGGAGGGAAACGCCCCGGGGACGATTCGGGAGATCGCGCGGATGTGGCGTGATGGTGACGCGGGGAGTACTTGGCAGGGTAGGTACTAGGGACTCCCCCCTCTCCTCGAGGAAGCGTATGCGCCCTGTCATGTCCGTGCTGTTGTGCCTCGCTCCCCTGCTCCCGCTCACATCCGCTTGCGACGGCATCCATGACGGTATCCATGTGGAATCTCTCGGCGCGAGCTGGATGGAATGGCCAGCGGAAGTGCCTGCGGTTACTGCCTTTGATGTGCGCATCGTCGGTTTCTTGCCGACGTGTGGCTCGACCTACGTGCGGCGTTACAGCATCGACCAAGCGAACTCAGCCGTCGTGTTTACACCTTACGCAATTGTTCCGGATGAGCCGCCTTGTGTCAACGTGGCTCCTGCAATGTTCCAGGACACGATCACGCTGGCCGGATTGACTGAGGGAACCTATGAGATACGAACCCCGGGGCGCGTGTTTGGTGAGCTCTCGGTGCGGGCGGATCCGGTTGGCGCCAGTCGCTTAGACGCCGCAGGCCAGGCCTCCGTAGCGCGCGACCAGGGAAACTGCCTGCGCTTGATGCCTGCCGTGTGGCTCATCGTGCGGCCGCTGCCTCTGGAGAACCCCCCCCCCGACACGAGCGCGAGCGGGACCGCGTTTTACGCGTTCGTCACCGGGTATCTGTACGACGCGCCTGCCCCGATCTGCGGCGAGTCGAAGGTCTTCCACCTCGTCACGCGGAACTGAGCAGGGCCTAGAGCGGGAGGGACTCCTGGACCGGCGGCCGCCGTCGGTACCGGTCCGCCATGCCGTTGTTGACGGCGAAGCCGAAGCGCTGCTGCAGCCCCCGGATGCGGCGGTTCAAAGCGCGTTCGTAGGCCCGCGGCGCCGAGCTGCGGTTGGCGTAGGCGGTGCGGTAGCGCGCCGCGAGCTCGGGGAAGTGCTCGTCGAGCAGCGGGAGAAAACGGTCGCGGATCGCGGGATAAAGCCGGAGGGGGCCGGCGTGGAGGAAGCGCGCGCCCGCGTCCCGCGCGGCGCTGAACAGCGCTTCGAGACCGGGCAGGTCGTCGGTGATCCCGGGGAGCACCGGGGCGACGATCAGGCCGGCGTTGATCCCCGCCGCCGTGAGCTTCGCGAGGCCTCGCAGCCGCACCGCCGGCAGCGGCGAGCGCGCCTCGAGGGTGCGCACGAGACGCGCGTCCACCGTGATCAGTGAGACGTACACCTCGAGCTCGTTGTGCGCCTGGATCTGCTGCAATACGTCCAGGTCCCGCGCCACGAGCGGGCTCTTCGTGATGATCCCGACCGACAGGCCCTCGCATCGCGCCAGCCGCTCGAGCACCGCGCGCGTGATCCGGAAACGCCGCTCCGCCGGCTGGTAGGGATCGGTCGCCGTCCCGATCACCACCGTCTGGCCCGGCGGGAGGCGCCGCAGGTCCGTTTCGAGCGCGCCGAGCACCTGCTCCTTGACGAAGATGCGCCGCTCGAACGCTTCCCACCCGTGGGGCCCGCGGAAGTCGGCGAGCTCCGCGTCGCTCAGCTTGCCGGCGCCGTGGGCGCGCTCCACGACGTAGCGGTGCGCGTAGCGAGCGTAGCAGTAGCTGCAGCCGAACTCGCACCCCACGTACGGATTGAGCGACCAGAAGTCCATCCCGGTCTGGCTCGGCGGATTGAGGATGCGTTGCGGCGTGATGGCGACGAACTTCGTGCCCCGCAGCCGCTCGTCCAACAGGGGCAGGCGGCGCGCCGGCCGGTCGAGGGCGAGCAGCGGCAACCCGAGCTGCTCAGCCACAACGCGCCCAGCCGCAGTGCGGGCAGACTGCACACCCGGATTGCGGGGCCGTGCGCGAGCCGCAGTCCGGGCAGTCGCGGGCGGCGGGCGGCGGGGCCGTCGCGGCCGGCGGGCCCGCGGGACGGGGATGGGGCGCAGCCGGGCGCGGGAAGGGTAGAGCGGGCGGCATAGGGACACCCGAACATACACCGAAGCCTGCGTGAGGGCAAGCTCAGCGCTGCTGCGCGACCATCCGTCTCCAGCCGTAGTACACGGGCACGCCCAGTGCCACGATGATGAGCCCGAGCCCCGCGTAGCGCTGCTGTGCCGGCTGCACGAGCAGGTTCACGCACAGCAGCCCTGTCGCGACGACGTACAGCGCCGGGAGCCACGGATACAGGGCTGCCTTCACCGGACGCTCGGCGGTGGGGCGGCGGCGGCGCAGCAGGAAGAGGCCGAGGGCGGTGAGCATGTAGAAGAGCAGCGCCGCGAAGATCACATAGTTCAAGAGCTCGCCGTAGGTCCCCGAGAGGCAGAGCACGCTGGTCCAGATCGCCTGCACCACCAGCGCCACCGCCGGCGTCTTGTAGGTGGGGTGCAGCACGCCGGTGGACTTGAAGAACAGGTTGTCCTGCGCCATCGCGTAGTACACGCGCGCCCCGGACAGGATGAGTCCGTTGTTGCACCCGAACGTCGAGATCATGATCGCGGCGGCCATGATGTACAGGCCGGGCTCGCCGAAGATCGCCTGCAGCGCGGCGGTGCCGACGCGGTCCTGGGGCGCGTGCGCGATGGCGTCGGCCGGGAGCACGTTCAGGTAGGCGACGTTCGCCAGCAGGTACAGCACCGTGACGACGAGCACGCCGGTGGCCATCGCAAACGGCAGGTCGCGCTTGGGGTCCTTGAGCTCCCCCGAGGCGAAGCCGACGTTGTTCCAGGCGTCCATGGAGAACAACGAGCCCACCATGGCGCCGCCGATGAGCGGGAGCAGGGCGAGGGTGAGCCCCCCCCCGCCCGCCGGCCAGAAGGCCGGGCCGAAGTTCGCAGCGATGGCGGCGGCGTTCCGGCCGATCGTGATCCCCAGCACGATGAGGCCCGCGAGCGCGGCGGTCTTGATCACGGTCAGCGACGTCTGGATGACGGCGGCGGTGCGCACTCCGCGGACGTTGACCCAGGTGAGGACGATGACCGAGAGCACGGCGAGGATCCGCTGCGGCGACAGTCCCACCTGAATCGGACCGCTCCCCAGGTTGATCGTGGTGCCGAGGAAGACGTCGGGCGAGAGGGCGGGGAAGAAGACCGCCGTGAAGCGGGCGAAGGCGACGGCGACGGCCGCGATCGTCCCGGTCTGAATGACGGTGAAGAGCGTCCACCCGTACAGGTAGCCGAACAGCGGCGAGATCCCTTCCCGCAGGTAGACGTACTGTCCGCCCGCGTTCGGGAACATGGCGGCGAGCTCGCCGTAGGTGAGCGCGCCCATCAAGGTGACGACACCGGACACTGCCCAGACGAGGAGCAGCAGGCCGGGCGTCTGCACCTGGCGGAGGATGTCGGCGGACACGATGAAGATGCCGGAGCCGATCATCGACCCCACGACGAGGGCCGTGGCGTCGAGCCGGGAGATGGCCCGCACGAATTCCGTGCGGGGGGCGAGGGGAGTGGTCATGAGTTCGATAACCTAGTGGCCCTTTCCGTCCGCCGCTATCTTTGCCTCCCACCCTTCCAGGGGACAGCGTGCGCCTCCTGCCGCGGAATGAAGAGTTCTTCGACCTCTTCACTGAGGACGCCAACCGCAACAAGGAAGCCGCGCAATACCTGCACGACTTGTTCGAGGCTTCCCCCGACCGGCG
>JBGPOM010000081.1:0-7155 GCA_041488075.1 Gemmatimonadota bacterium | reverse complement strand
CGGGAGTAAGGGGGGAGGGTGGTGGGGGCGCCGACGTGATCGGTGTTCTCACCGACGCCGGCGAACGCCGCACCCATGCGCCCAACCCGGCGCACGCCCTGTCCGAAGCCCAGCACCCTGGGGCCCGCCTGGCCGGACGTCGGCTGCGCCCCGCGTGACTCACTCTCCGGAGCGAGCCTCGCCGCGCGCCCCCATGTCCGGCAAGGCGATCGTGCAGAGCCACTTCGACCGAGCCGCCAACCTGATCAACCTCGAGGCCTACATGCGCCGTATCCTCTTGGCGCCGTTCCGCGAGGTGACGGTCGAGCTGCCGGTGCGGATGGACGACGGCCGGATGGAGGTGTTCACCGGCTATCGCATCCAGCACAACGGCGCCCGCGGCCCCTGCAAAGGCGGGATCCGCTACCATCCCGAGGCGGATCACGACGAGGTGCTCGGCCTCGCCACGATCATGACGTGGAAGACGGCCCTGATGGACATCCCCTTCGGCGGCGCGAAGGGCGGCGTCACCGTCGACCCGAAGAAACTCTCGAAGCTCGAGCTGGAGCGCTTGACGCGCCGCTTCACGCAGCGCATCGCGATCGTGCTCGGCCCCTACCGCGACATCCCCGCGCCCGACGTCAACACCAACGCGCAGGTAATGGCCTGGATCCTCGACGAGTACTCGAGCCGCCAGGGGTACACGCCGGCGATGGTGACCGGCAAGCCGGTGTCGCTCGGCGGCTCGCTCGGGCGCGAGGAGGCGACGGGACGCGGCGTGATGTACGTGATGGAGGAGTACGCCCGCGACTTCGGCATCCCGGTGAAGGGCAGCCGCGTGGTGATCCAGGGTTTCGGCAACGTGGGCGGACACCTGGCCCGGCTGCTCGACACTGAGGCGGGCGCGAAGGTCGTCGCGGTGAGCGACGTGGACGGCGGGATCTACAACGAGAACGGGCTCGATGTCGCCGGCCTGCTCGCCCACGCGGCGCAGCGCCGGCCGGTCGGGGAGTGGAAGGGCGGCAAGCGGATCACCAACGACGAGCTGTGGACGGTACCGTGCGACTGGCTGGTGCCGGCGGCGCTGGGAGGCGTCATCACGAAGGAGGCCAACGCCCGCACGCTCGACTGCAAGGTCGTGGTCGAGGGGGCGAACGAGCCCACCACCCCCACCGCCGACCTGATTCTCGAGGAGCGCGGCATCCCCGTGCTGCCCGACTTCCTCGCCAACGCCGGCGGGGTGACCGTCAGCTACTACGAATGGGCGCAGAACCTCCAGCAGTACCGCTGGACGCACGAGCAGGTGAACAAGGAGCTCAAGGCGACCATCACCAAAGCCTACGTGTCGGTGCGGGACCTCGCCAAGGAAAAGGGCGTCGCGTTTCGGACGGCGGCGTATGGGATCGCATTACAGCGGGTGGCGGAGGCGGAGCGGCTGCGGGGGAACTAGTCCTCCACCTTCATTCCGGGCCTCGAGTACAGCGCCCGGTACGGGTCGCGGTCGGCCTGCGTGAACACGCGAATCTGGATGGCGCGGATCGTCTCCGCGATGTCCGCGTTGCTCTGCACGTAGATCTCGTCGAACATGTTCAGATCCATCCGGTAGAGCCGCTGGGCAATCACCACCGCGTTGTTGAGCGGCGCCTGCGCGAACCACCGCCAATCGTACGTCTCGAGCGACTGCCCCACCGGCCCCGTCAACTGGGTGCGCGCCCAGCCGAACAGCGTCGCGCGCGTCTGCTCTAGCCGGTCGCCGGCCGGGGCGTCGGCGTACGCCGAATCGAGCCGCCGCGCGAGCTCGGCATAGAAGACGTCCAGCGTCCGCTCGTCGCGCCAGCGCGCCGCGGCGCGCCGTGCATCGATGGTGTCGCGCCGCGCGCGGAAGAAGGCCTCGGCCCCCCGGTAGCCCACGAAGCTCGCGAAGCTCTCGTTGAACGGCGTCTGGCTCTTCACGTAGAGCGTATTGTGCGCCAGCTCGTGCAGCACCGTCGCGACGAGCTCCATCGTGTCCCGGCTCATCGCGGTCGAGAAGATCGGGTCGCTGAAATAGCCGAGCGTCGAGAACGCGCCCGAGGGGCGCAGGTACACGTCGAGCCCCTGCGCCTCGAATTCCGCCCCCGCGCGCCGCGCCCTGGCGGCGGAAAAGAACCCCTTGTAGGGCACCAGGCCCACGATCGGATAGGTCCAAGTGACCTCGCGCAGCTTGTCGTGCCGGCTCGCCGAGAGCACGAGCAGCAGCGTGTCGCGCCCGACGTCCACGTAGGTCGTATAGGTCGCGCCCACCGCGAGCCCCAGCGAGTCGGCGGCGTAGTTGCGCGCCGCAAGCACGAGCCCCAGCCGCTGGCGCAGCGCCGCGGGCGTAGCCGGGTCTGCCAGGAGCTTCTCGATCGACCGGCGTCTGAGCAGGATCCGCGCTTCCTCCACGCCCGCCCGCGCGAGGTAGCGGGCGTCGGCGCTGACGAGCAGCACGACGATCACCACGCCGGCGCACGCGCCGAGCACGATCGCGAACACGCGCATGAGCAGCCGGCCCCAGCGGGGGCGCGCGCGCTCGGTCAGGGCGTCCACCGCACCCCCACCCGGTGCGTCCCGCCGCCCAGCGCCTGGTAGCCCTGGAAGGCGTAGTCGACCTGGAGGCGACCCATCACGACGCCGCCGCCGAACGTGAACCGCGAGGCGTCGGTGACGGCGGCCCGCGTGGCATAGCCCACGCGCCCCACGAGGCCCACCCCGCCCCGCACGATCCCGCCCTCGACACCCTGGATCAACATCGGGGCGTGGTCCGCACGCCACTGCGCCTCGAAGGTCGTGAGCAGGCGCAGAGCGCCCTGCGGATCGGTGTAGTTGAGCGTGAGGCCCAGCCGGGTCAGCCGCGGCAGGGTGGCTCCGGCGCTCAAATCACCGCCGAAGTTCTGCACGCTCAGGCCGAGGGCCGCGATGTCGAAGATCGCAATCGCCAGCCCGGCGTCCCCCGCCCATGCATCGCGCGCCTCCGGGCCGATCTGCTGCCGGTCGTACTTCGCCGAGACGCCGAAGGCGATGAGACCCCGTCGTAGCACCAGGGACGACACGGCCAGCGCCTCGTACGGATGGAAGGCCGCGCCGGTCGCCATGCCGCGACGGCCGCCGGTCGCCGGGTCGGGTATGATCTCCGGCTCGGTGCCGTAGTCGAGTATCAGCGCGCCGAAGCCCCAGGTGACGCGGCCCACGCGCAGCGCGAGCGCGGCGGCCGACACCGCCGTACCCGCGAGGTAGCGCTCGTAGGACCCTTCGATGGACAGGTGGCGGATGGTCGCGATGCCGGCGGGGTTCGCGAACACCGCGCCCGCATCGCCCACGAGCGCCACGCCCGCACCGCCCAACCCCGCCGAGCGGGTCGTGCCCGGAAGGGCGGCGACGATGCTGCCTTCGGACTGAGCGGCCAGCAAGGCGACGACGATCCCGATGACCGGGCTCATCGAATGCGGATCACGTTCAGCCGCGGGACTAGGGCCGGATCGAGCGGGCCCCCGCTGCTCGCGCTGAAGAGCAGCGTGAACCCGGGAGCGCTCGGCGCCTGGAGCGCGCGGTGGTATGTGCCCGACCCCGCGTGCAGCGTCCCGGTCAGGCTCACCGCCCGGCCCGCGCTGAACGTCGGCGTCAGAGGGAAGACCTTGGGGAAGTTCGTTCCATCCTGCGCGTGGAGCGACGCATACGTCGTACGGAGCGCCCACGAGTCGTACCGCAGCTCGGGCGGTGCCGTGAACCCCGGAAGGTCCGACACCCAGTTGGCGAGCGCCCACCGCGTGACGACGGTCGTGAAGGAATCGCCCGTCCGGTTCGCCACATTCTGGGCGCCCACGTCGGTCGTCGCGAGCAGCTGGCGGGTGAACACGTTCCAGGCCGCCACCGTCGTGTCGGCGGCGTAGCGGTCCACCAGATAGCGCACGAACAACCACGCCGCGCCCCGCTCGGCAAGGCTGCCGATTCCCGCAGTCGGCAGCAGGAAGTGGTTCTGCGTCGAGTCTAGGTATTGATAGGCGTTGTACAGGTCGCCGATCATGAAGCGCGAGAACTCGGGCGTCCCGGACGCGTACGTCCGCCCGCCCAGCTCCTCGGCGTAGTGCGAGAACCCCTCGTTCAACCACAGCACTTCCCCGGCTCCCCCCCTCACCAGCACGTGTTGGTTATAACTGATCATGTGCTGGAATTCGTGGATGAATGTGATCGGCACGAGTCGCTGCACCGATGTCGTGCTGTGCGAGCAGCTCAGCGTCCCCGCCGGGTCGGCGACGATCGAGTAGAACACTTCGCCCTTGTTGGAGCGCGCATCGTTGCTGAATGCAGGGTCCAAATCCGCCCCGAAGAAAAACCCGGCCACGAACCCGGTGGCCTGGCACTGGGTGTTGGTGACCAGCTTGTTGACCACCGGCGTCATCAGGACCAGGACCACGCTGTTCGTATCGATGTCAGACTCACGGCCGAAGGCGGCGGTGTCCGTCGCGTAGAGGCGCGTGTCGAACAGCGCGCCGAGGCTGTCGAGGGCCGCCGAATCGAGCCCCGCCGGAGCCAACGTGTCCACGTAGATCGCGACCTTGTTCTTCACGGCGCGCACCTTCGCCGTCACGGTGGCGAACGTCGAGCACGTCAGCGTGGCGCACGCCTTGAACTGTCGAAGGCTGTTCAGCGCCGGTGGACCGGTCGGCGCCGCGGGCGAGCGCGCCGCCGCCCCGCCGCCGGGCGCCACCTGCGGATTGAGCCCCCGCCAGCGCGCTTCGTCCCCGAGGCGCAAGAAGACATGGAATCGCTCGGCAGGGGTGAGGTCGGCGAGCCCGGGGGGGGAAGACGCCGAGAATGCAGGGGCGGGGGGAGCGGGCCTGATCGTGTCACCCACCAGCCGGTAGCTCGACGTCATCCCGGGGACGCCGGTGGCGAGTTGCGGCACGAGGAGGTACTCGGCGCTGTCGGCGGGGCCGTTCGCCGGGACGACCACGCACCCCGATTGGGGGGCGGGATCGATCGCGACGTACTGGCCCGCGGCAAGGCTCACGGCGAACCCGGCGGCCGTGCAGGGAGGGAGCGTTGGGCCCGCGCCGTCGCTGTTACACGCCGCCGCCCCCAGGAACGAGAGCAGGCCCACCCGCGTCAGGCTTCTCCGTAACATGTTCCCCCTCCGTCACTTCGCCCGTGAGGCGCAACGCCCGCCCGAAGCAGATCGGGCCGACGACCTCGTGGACGCCGATCATGACCACAACCAGCGCCTCCAAAGATACCCCCCACTCGGGAAAAGCGCGGCGGGCCACCGCCGCCAGACCGACCGCGACCCCTGCCTGGGAGACCAGCCCCAGCCACCCGTGCCGCGCCAGGCCGGCCGGCACCGCCGGCGAGCGTCCAGCCCAGCGGGTCCCGACGCGCAGCCCGAGGGCCCGCAGCGCCACGAGCAGCAGTACCCAGGGCCACAGGTCCGCCAGGCTCTCCAGCTGCAGCCCCGCGCCGGCGAGCGCGAAGAAGACGATATACACCGGAAGAGCGCCGCGCTTCAGCTCAGCCCTGAGCCCATCACCGAGGGCGGGGGTGGGGGTGAAGTTCGCGAGGTAGAAGCCCGCGGCGAGGGCGATGAGCATCGTCTCGAGCCCCACGAGGCGGGCCAGTTCGGCGGTCAAGAACGCCAGCGCCACGAGGAAGAGCGGGGTGGCGCGGCCCAAGATCCGGACGTACTGCGACACCGCATACCCCAGCGCGACGCCCGCCGCGAGGGAGCCCGCGACGTGCAGCAGCGTCGTCCAGGCGACGCTCAGGTCGAGGGCGCCGGCGCTGGTGAGCGTCCCCGCGATCGCGAGGACGAGCGCGAACAGCACGACGACGAGGACGTCCTTCGCGACGGTGACGTCGAGCACGGCGCGAGCGAAGGGGCCGCGGGCATCGAGCTCGTCGATCAAGGCCATCGTCACCGCAGGGGACGACGCGGCGGCGATCGTGCCGAGGACCAAGGCGACGGCGAGGGCGTCGCCGACGGGCTGGTGCACGGTGAGGGGGAACCACGGGGAGACGGACAGCGTGACCGCGGCCACGATGCCGAGCGGGAGCAGGATCGTCCCGATGGAGAGCCGCGTGAGCATGATACGATCGCGGCGCAGCATCGCCAGCGTCAGCTCCGAACCGGCGGCGAACGCGATCAGGGCCATGGCGGCATCCGCTATGAAGCCGAGCGCGAGCACCTCGTCGCCGGGCACCAGGCCGAGCCACGCGGGGCCCACGGCGAACCCCGTGACGAGAAACCCGGTGATACGCGGCAGGCGGAAGCGCTTGGCGAGCTCGCCGCCCAGGTGCGCGGCGAGCAGCAGGAATCCGAGCGCCAGCGTTGCGCGCGCCTCGAGCGGCCCCGCGCGCGTGAGCAGCTGAAACACGGCCATCAGGCCCAACGTGAAGGCGAGCGCCACCCACCACATGACGGCGCAAGATACGGGGCGGCTCGGTTTTGACAATGCGTGGAGACGCCGGTATTTTCACCAAGTGCCGTTCGTTCACCTCCACACGCATAGCGAGTACTCTCTTCTCGACGGCGCCAACCGGATCCCCGAACTGCTCGACCGGATCCAGGCGCTGGGCATGGACTCCTTGGCCATCACCGACCACGGCAACCTGCATGGCGCCTGGTCGTTCTACGAAGAGGCCAAGGCCCGGAAGATCCGGCCCATCCTCGGCTTCGAGGCCTACCTGGCGTTCGGCAGCCGTCACGCGCGGGAGAAGGTGGCCGACGCACCCGCCGCCTACTCGCACCTCGTCCTGCTCGCGAAGAACCGCGCCGGCTACCAGAACCTGATCAAGCTGTCCTCCATCGGTTTCCTGGAGGGCTTCTATCGGCGCCCGCGCATCGACAAGGACGTGCTGGCGCGGCACACCGAGGGGCTCATCGGCCTCGCGGCGTGCCTGTCGGGGGAGATCGCGTTGTATCTGCGCCAGGGGAACTACGAGGCGGCGAAGGCGAGCGCGGCGTGGTTCGCCCGGACGTTCGGGCCGGACGCTTTCTGGCTCGAAGTGCAGGATCACGGCATCGCGGACGAGAAGGTCGTGAGCGCCGGGATGTTCCGGCTCGCCGCCGAGCTGGGGATTCCCGTCGTGGCCACAAACGACGCGCACTACCTCAAGAAGGACGACGCCGAGGCGCACGACGTGCTGCTGGCCATCGGGACGGGG
>JBGPOM010000080.1:0-7189 GCA_041488075.1 Gemmatimonadota bacterium | reverse complement strand
GGGCTTCTTCTTGGGGGGGGTCCGGCGCCGCTCTGCCATAGGTCACGAATCTAGCGTACGGCAGCTCCCGAGGCAGGACTCGAACCTGCGACCCGCCGGTTAACAGCCGGCTGCTCTACCAACTGAGCTACTCGGGAAAGAGCGCGAAATATAGACGGGAGCCTACGGCGCTGCCAAGGCACCGCGCGCCATCACTTGGCGTCCAGGACCTCGCGGACCTTCCGGGCGAGCACCGCCGGGGTGAAGGGCTTCTGCAGGAAGTTGAGCCCGCGTTCGAGGAGACCGTGCCGGACCACGGCTTCATCGGTGTAGCCCGATATGTACAGCACACGCAGTCCCGGCCGCTCCGCGAGGAGCAGCTGCGCGAGCTGGAAGCCGCCCCCGCCCGGCATCACGACGTCGGACACGAGCAGATGAATCTCGCCCTCGTGGCCGCGGGCGACGGCGAGCGCCCCGGCGGCGTCCCGCGCGTCCAGCACGCGGTAGCCGAGCTTCGTGAGCAGCTCACGCTCCAGTGGCCGCAGCAACTCGTCGTCCTCGGCAACGAGCACCGTCTCCGTTCCCGCGACGGTCCCCCGCGGACCCGACGCCACGACGGGCGCGTCAAGGGGAGCGTCCACCCGCGGCAGATAGATCTTGAACGCGGTGCCCTTGCCCGGTTCGGCGTAGAGCCAGATGTGACCGCCCGACTGCTTGACGATCCCGTAGACGGTGGCGAGTCCCAGGCCGGTCCCCTTGCCGGGCTCCTTGGTGGTGAAGAAGGGCTCGAAGACCCTGGCCTTCGTCGTGTCGTCCATGCCAATGCCGGTGTCGCTGACCGCGAGCATCACGAAGGGTCCGGGGAGCACCGGCGGATGCGTCGCGGTATACGCCTCCCCCAGATCGACGTTTGCCGTTTCGATCGTGAGCTTGCCGCCGGTGGGCATCGCGTCGCGGGCGTTGACGGCGAGGTTCATGATGACCTGCTCGATCTGGCCGGCGTCGGCCCGGACGTTGCCGAGGTCGCCGGCGAGCGACGTTTGGAGCTCGACGTCCTCACCGAGGAGCCGGTGCAACATCTTCTCGACGCCCTCGACCACGTCGTTTAGGTTCAGGACGAGGGGCTGCAGCACCTGCTGGCGGCTGAACGCGAGCAGTTGGCGGGTGAGTGCCGCGGCGCGCGTGGCGGCCGTACGGATCTCGTCGAGGTCGGCCCGCCCGGGATGATCGGGAGGGAGATCCTCGGCAAGCAGGTCGGTGTATCCGAAGATCGCCGTGAGAAGGTTGTTGAAGTCGTGGGCGACTCCGCCGGCAAGCCGGCCGACGGCCTCCATCTTCTGGGCTTGTCGATACTGCGCTTCGAGCCGAGCATGCTCCGTGATGTCTTCGCCGATGCTGAGCGTGCCACTGGGTCGGCCCTGCAGGTCTCGCAGCACGATGTTGTGCCACGAGATCATCCGTTCCTCGCCGGCCTTGGTGAGGATCGGGTTCTGGTGGTGGGTATGCGCACCGCGCTCCAGCAGATCCCGCAGCGTCGTGGTCACCTCGGCGCGCTGCGCCTTCGGCAGGAAGCGCTCGACCCAGTTGCTGCCGAACGCCTCGTCACGGGTGTACCCGGTGAGTCGGAGCAGGTACGGATTGACGTAGTCCACTTTGCCAGCGCCGTCGAGCCCGAGCACGATCAAGTTCACTGTCTCGAACAGGGTACGGAGCCGCTGCTCGTTGGCGAGCAGGGCTTCCTGCGCCCGCCGCCGCTCCGTGATGTCCAAGGACACGCCAGCGATGCGGTAGACCTCTCCTCGCTCGTTGCGAACCGGGACCGCGTGCGCCAGCATCCAGCGCACCTCGCCGTCGGGCCGGCGGACGCGGAACTCGACCTCGCTTACGTCTTCACCGCTCTGGTTGCGGGCGATGGTGGCCAGCACGCGAGCCCGGTCGTCCGGCGGCACGGGATCGAGGAACGACTGGGGATTGTCGTACAGGCTCTGGCAGCTGCGGCCCCATGCCTTCTCGTAAGCCGGGCTGATGTAGATGATCTCTCGGTGCTGCGCACCCATCACGAAGAAGACTTCCTTGATGTTCTCCGCCAGCTGCTGGAAGCGCAGGTCGCGCTCCCGGATGGCCTGCTCGGCCTGCTTCCGTTCCGTGATGTCTTCCTGCACGCCGAGGAAACGGACGATGCCGCCGTGCGCATCGCGGATCGGCGAGATTACGACCGAGTCCCAATACAACTCCCCGCTCTTGCGGCGATTCTGAATCTCCCCGCGCCACGTCTCACCGGCGAGGATCGCATGCCAAAGCGCGCGATAGACCGCGGGGGGCGTGAGGCCCGACTTGAGAATCCGCGATGTCTGCCCGATCGCCTCGGCGGGCGTGTAGCCCGTGACCTGCGTGAACGTGCTGTTGATGTACTCGATGGTGCCCTTGGGGTCGGTGATGAACACCGAAACGGGGCTCTGCTCCACCGCGAGCGTGAGCCAGCGCAGCTTCGCCTCGCCGCGTTTGCGCTCGATGGCGTAGCGAATCACGCGTGCGAGGAGCTGCCCCTCGATGCGGCCTTTGACGAGATAGTCCTGCGCACCCGCACGCACCGCCTCAAGCGCCACCTGCTCGTCGTCGAGCCCCGAGATGACGATGATCGGCTCGCTCCCCGCGCCCCGGCGCACGCGCTCGAAGGTTTCCAACCCCTGGCCGTCCGGCAACCCGAGGTCCAGGAGGACGACGTCCACGGCTGCGTGACTCAGCCGCTCGAGCGCCGACTCGATCCGATCCGCGTGTATCACGTCGAAGGTGTCCGCGTGGACGTCCTTCAGCATCTCGACGATGAGCCGGGCATCGCCGGGGTTGTCCTCGACCAGGAGCACCGTGATCGGGCGGGTCACGGGCGCGACAGCTTCACGATCTCGAGCCAGAACTGCTCGATGGCGCCCACGACCTTGAGGAACTGTTCCAGGTCCACGGGCTTCGTCACGTACGCGTTGGCGCGGCGGCGGTAGCTCTGCACGATGTCCTGCTCCGCCTGGGACGTCGTGAGAATCACGACGGGGATGTGCTGCAGGTCTGGGTCGGTCTTGATCTCCTCCAGCACCTCGAGCCCGCCCTTCTTGGGGAGGTTCAGGTCGAGCAACACGAGATCGGGACGCGGGGCGCCGGCGTAGCGGCTCTCCCGGCGCAGAAACGCCATGGCTTCGACTCCGTCGGAGACGACGTGCAGGTTGTTGCGGACCTTCGCATCGCGCAGCGCTTCCTGCGTCAGGCGCACGTCGCCCAGGTTGTCTTCCACCAGCAACACTTGGATCGGGATCGTGACGGGTGCGTCCATGCTCACCCCTCCTTGATGAACGGCAGCGAGAACAAGAAGGAAGATCCCCGGCCGGGCTCGGACTCCACCCAGATGCGGCCGCCATGGCGCTCCACGATCTTCTTGGCGATCGCGAGCCCGATGCCGGTGCCGGGGTACTGCGCCTTGCCGTGGAGCCGTTGGAACAGCAGGAAGATCCGGTCGAAGTACTGGGACTCGATGCCGATGCCGTTGTCTTGCACGCGGAAGATCCACTGCGCATCGCGCGCCTCGGCCGAAACCCGTACGCGCGGCGGGGCGACGCCGCGGAACTTGAGCGCATTGGAAATGAGATTCAGGAACACGTGCTCCAGCTGGCCGGCGTCGGCCGCCACGACCGGCAAGCGATCCGACGTAACGGAGGCGCCCGCCTCGTCGATGGCGAGCCGAAGGCTGGCGACGGCACGCTCGAACACCGCATTGGCGTCGGTCGGGGTGAGGGGCGCTCCCCGCGTGCCGACTCGCGAGACCGCCAGGAGATCCTCGATCAACAGTTGCATCCGGACCGCGCCGTCCACGGCGAACGCGATGAACTCGTCGGCGTCGCGATCGAGCTTCCCTTTGTAGCGCTTGGCCAAGAGTTGCACGTAGCTGGCCACCATGCGCAACGGTTCCTGCAGGTCGTGCGAGGCGACGTACGCGAAGCGCTCCAGCTCCTCGTTCGAGCGCCTCAACTCCCGTTCAGCACGAAGGCGCTCGGCATCGAAACGGTTCAGCGAGACGGCGTACCACAGGATGGCGGCCACGACGATCACGACGTTCGACACCGCAAACCAGCCGGTGCCGAACGCCGCGGGGTACGCGCCCGCCCGCTCGCCCTCCAACTGTAACCACCCGAGCACGATGGGCAGCGCGAGCGCCACCGGCAGGAGGCGGCGCGCCATCGCGCCCCCCGCTGTGTCCCCAATGACGACCGCGACCATCCCGCGATCGGGGCGGGCGCACAGGATCCCCAGTGCCAGGGCGGCGAAGCCGGCGGCCGTGTGGAGGGCAATCGACGTGAACGGGTCCACCGCGTACAGCGCTCGCTGGCCGTAGGCGTACCCGACGAGCGCGGTCAGGGAGACGAGCGTCACGAGGAGCGCCAGGATCTCGGTGGCCCTCCGGGGGCGGCGCGAGTCCAGCAACACGAGCGCGCTACCCGAGCCCGCGAAGCTCAGCGCGGTCATTTCGGACATGCGCTCCGGATAGGGGGAGCCGAGCAGCGGATGTGGCTCCCGGAAGAGCAGGGCGTCGAGGCCGAGGTCCACGTGGAAGAAAAATTCCGCGAGCGTCGCCACACCGATGAGGAGGACGAGTGCCCCGCACAGCTGCGAGATCCGGCGGCCGGTCGCCCGGTCATGCAGTCCAACCCGGAGGCCGAGGCCGACGCCGGCGACCAAGAAGCAGAGCGCCGTATTCGGCTTCATGGTGGTCAGCCCCGGGACCACGGCCTTCAGTACGAGAACATCGAGCGCCCACCCAACCAAGACGAGGGCGCCCAAAACGGCCACGGCGCCCGCCGCGGCGCCACTCAGGGAGCGATACCGAGTCTCAGGGGTGGAGGCGTGGCTCACGGAGGCGCTCTCGTCATGACTCCCGCGTATGGTGAGTCCTGTCCCATGCTATGATACGATACTGCCTTGCGAAAGAGCATCGCGGCGCGGAGCCGGGAGCTCGGCCAGAATCATACCGGCGACGATCAAACTGGCCCCAATCCATTGGGTTACCGACAGCCGCTCCCCCAGCCACACCCACGAAGCCAGCGTCGCGAACACCGGCTCGAAGCAGAGCACCAGGGCGGCGCGCGCCGACGACATGTGCCGCTGGGCCCGCATCTGCCACAGCAGCGCCAGCGCCGTGGCGACGACGCCGGTGAACAGCAGCGCGCCCGCCAGACTGAGCGACCAGTCGACCCGAACTGATTCGAGCAGCGCCGCCGCGACCGTGGCCCCAACCGTCGTGCCGGCGATCTGGAGCCACACCAGCCGCCGCGCGTCGTGGCGCTTGGACAACTCCGCCACCACGACGATGTGCCCGCCGAACACGACCGCCGTCACCAACGTCCAGAGATCGCCCTGGTTGAGACCCCCCGCGTCGGGTGCGGTGAGCAGGTAGATGCCCGCCCCAGCCACCGCGACCGCCGCCGCCACCAGCCAGCGCGGCCGCTGCCGCAGCACGCCGAACGCGACCACCGGCGCGAGCACCGACGACAGCGCCACGATGAACGCCGAGCGGGCCGGCGTCGTGTACTGCAGTCCCACCGCCTGCGTCGCGAAGCCGCTCGCCAGCAGAACGGTGAGCAGCAACCCGCCGCGCAGCTCGGCGCGCGACCATGGCGTCCGGAAATCGGTGAAGGGCGCGAGCGCTGCCGTCGCGAGCGCGAAGCGCAGGGCGAGAAATGCGAGCGGTGAGCTCGCCACCAGCGCGCCCTTCACGATGACGAAACTGACGCCCCACACCGCCGTCGCGGCGATGAGGAGCGCGTCGGCACGGCGCGGTCTCACGCCAGCCCCTGCAGGTAGCGTCCCGTCACCGAGGCGGCCACCGCCGCGACCGCCTCCGGCGTTCCCTCGGCGACGATGCGGCCGCCCTGCGCCCCCGCACCGGGCCCCAGGTCGATCACCCAGTCGGCCCGCTTGATGACGTCCAAGTTGTGCTCGATGACGAGCACGGTGTGGCCCGCGTCCACCAGCCGGTCGAACACCCGGCACAACACCCGCACGTCGTCCATGTGGAGGCCCGTCGTGGGCTCGTCGAGGATGTACAGCTTGCGCTTCCCCCGGGTGCGCCCGGCGGCCGCCGCAAGCTCGCGCGCGATCTTGAGACGCTGCGCCTCGCCGCCCGAGAGTGTCGTGGCGGGCTGGCCGAGTCGCAGGTAGCCCAACCCGACCTGCTGCAGGTGCCACAGCGCGCGCCCCAGGCGGGGATGGCGATGCAGCCGCTGAATCGCCTCGTCCACGGTCCACTCCAGCACCTGGTCGATCGACTGCCCCTGGAGCTTCACCTCACGCACCTCGCGCTTGAATCGCTTCCCGCCGCACGCCTCGCACGGGACAAAGACGTTGGCGAGGAAGACCATCTCGACCATCACGTGCCCGGCGCCCTCGCACCCCTCGCACCGGCCTCCCGCCACGTTGAACGAGAACGTGCTGGGCGTGTAGCCGCGCGCCCGCGACAGCGGCTCGGCGGCGAACAGGGCGCGCAGCTCGTCGAACGCCTTGACGTACGTCACCGGATTCGAGCGCGGCGTGCGGCCGATCGGCGCTTGGTCGATCAGCACCACGTTCTCGATCTGCTCCCAGCCTTTGAGCGCGGCGACCGTGCCCACCGGCTCTCCCAGGTGCTGCTTGGCAGTGTGCACCCCCCTAAGTTGCGTCTCGAGCTGGCGGTACAGGACGTCGTGCACGAGGGTGGACTTCCCCGATCCCGACACGCCGGTCACGACGGTGAGCGTGCCGAGCGGAATCCGTGTGTTCACGCCGCCGAGGTTGTGGAGCCGGGCGCCCTCGACGACGAGCCAGCGGGCGGCGGGGCGCCGGGCGGAGGGGACGCCGATGCGCTTCTCGCCGGTCAGGTACTGACCGGTGAGCGTGCCGGCCTCGCGCACGCCGGCCGCGGGGCCCTGGTACACGAGCTGCCCGCCGTTCGTCCCGCTGCCGGGGCCGAGCTCTACCATCCAGTCGGCGGCGCGCATCGCGGCTGGGTCGTGCTCCACCACGACGACGGTGTTGCCCGCATCGGACAGGCGCCGCAGCAGGCCCAGCAGCCGGTCGATGTCGGCGGGGTGCAGTCCGATGGACGGCTCGTCGAGCACGTACAGCGTGTCCACGAGATGCGACCCCAGCGCGTTGGCGAGCGCGATGCGCTGCGCTTCGCCCCCCGACAGGG
>JBGPOM010000079.1:0-7212 GCA_041488075.1 Gemmatimonadota bacterium | reverse complement strand
ACGGCAAGGCGCACGGAGCACGGAGCGGTACGTGTCGGCACCTGAGTCGGCGCCGGTGTTGCCGGACGAGCAGCTCGATCGGAACTTCGCCGACATCGCGCCGCCGCTGACCACCGACTACGCGCTGCTCGAGGCGAACAAGTGCCTCTTCTGCCACGACGCGCCCTGCACGATCGCTTGCCCCACCCACATCGACGTCCCGGCGTTCATCAAGAAGATCGCGACCGGCAACCTGCGGGGCTCGGCGCGGGTGATCCTCGAAGCCAATCCGTTCGGTCACTCGTGCGCGCGCGCCTGCCCCGTCGAAGTGCTGTGCGAAGGGGCGTGCGTGCTGAACGACCGCGATGAGCAGCCGATCAAGATCGCCCTGCTGCAACGCCGCGCGACCGACTATGTGCTCGAGCACGAGCTCAAGCTGTTCCAGCCCGGGAAGTCGACCGGCAAGAAGGTCGCGATCGTCGGGGCGGGGCCGGCGGGGCTGTCGTGCGCGCGCGACCTGCGCCGCCTGGGCCACGCCGTCACCGTCTTCGAGGCGAAGCCGCAGCCCGGGGGCTTGAGCACCTACGGCATCGCCGAGTACAAGCTGCGCAGCGACGTGGCGCTCGCCGAGGTGCAGGACATTCTGGACCTGGGGGTGGAGTTGCGCATGGGCGTGGTGATCGGGCGGGACGTCCCCTTCGACCAGCTCTTGACGACCTACGACGCAGTCTTCGTGGGCATCGGGCTCGGTAAGACCAAGGCCCTTGGCATCCCCGGCGAGGATCTCGCGGGCGTGGTGGACGCGCTGAGCTTCATCGAGCATCTGAAGACGCACGCGTACCGGGAGACGAGCGTCGGGAGGCGGGTGGTGGTGATCGGCGCCGGCAACACCGCGATCGACGCCGTCACGCAGGCGAAGCGGCTCGGCGCCGAGCAGTCGACGATCGTGTACCGCCGGGGCGAGCGCGACATGCCGTGCTACGACTACGAGTACGAGCTGGCGAAACGGGACGGCTGTGCGTTCCGCTTTCACGCCGTGCCGACGCGGATCCTCGGCAACGGGCGCGTGGAAGGATTGGAGGTTCAAACGCCGCAGGGCCCCGAGGTGATCCCCTGCGACATGGTGATCAAAGCGCTGGGCCAGACGGCTCGCAACGAGTTCGCCGTGCCCCAGGATCACCCCAAGGTGTTTGTCGGCGGCGACTACGTGAGCGGCGGCGCCGAGATCGTGAATGCCGCGGCGGAGGGCGTCGTGGCAGCGAAACGGATCCATGAAATGCTGACGGTAGGGGACGGTAAGAGACGGTAGAAGACGGAAGGGGTACACGCCCTCCGTCCCCTACCGTCCACTACCGTCTCCTACCGTCCATTTGGAGGACGTATGGCTGATCTGAGAACGAATTTCGCGGGGATCGCGTCCCCGAATCCCTTCTGGCTCGCTTCCGGCCCCCCGACCAACACGTACGGCCAAGTGGCCAAAGCGTTCGACGCCGGCTGGGGCGGAGCCGTCTGGAAGACGATCGGCGAGCCGATCATCAACGTCTTCTCCCGCTACGGCTCGGTGGACCTGGGTCCCACGCGAATGATGGGCTTCAACAACATCGAGCTGATCAGCGACCGTCCCATCGCCGACAACCTGAAGGAGATCGCCCTCGTCAAACGCAACTACCCCAAGCATGCGGTGATCGCCTCGCTGATGGTCGAGTCGAAGCAGGCCGCGTGGCACGAGATGGTGAAGCAAACCCAGGACACGGGGGCCGACGGCATCGAGCTGAATTTCGGGTGCCCCCACGGCATGAGCGAGCGCGGCATGGGAAGCGCGGTGGGCCAGGTGCCCGACTACACCTGCCAGATCGTGGAGTGGGTGAAGGAGGTCGCGACCATCCCGGTGATCGTGAAGCTCACCCCCAACGTCACCGACGTCACCTACATCGCGCGCGCGGCCGTGAAGGGCGGCGCCGACGCGCTCTCACTCATCAACACCATCAATTCCATCGTGAGCGTCGATCTCGACACGTTCGCGCCGGCGCCGTCGGTGGGCGGGAAGTCGAGCCACGGCGGCTACTGCGGGCCGGCGGTGAAACCGATCGCCCTGCACCTCGTGGCGGCGGTGGCGGGCGATCCCCAGGTCAAGATCCCCATCTCGGGGGTCGGGGGGATCGCCACCTGGCGCGATGCCGCCGAGTTCATCGCGCTCGGCGCCGGCACGCTCCAGGTGTGCACCGCGGTGATGCACTACGGCTTCCGGATCGTGGAGGACTTGATCGACGGCCTGTCGAACTGGATGGACGAGCGCGGCCACCGCACCCTCGCCGACGTGCGAGGCCGGGCCTTGCCCAACGTCGTCAAGTGGGAGGCCCTGGACCTCAACTATCACCTGCTCGCCCGCATCGATCAGAACGCGTGCATCAAATGCGAGCTGTGCTGGACGGCGTGCGAGGATGGGGCGCACCAGGCCATCCGTCGCCTGCCCCGCGACAATGGGGGGGGCGGTCCCGTCGTCGAGATCATCGAAGAGGCGTGCGTCGGCTGCAACCTGTGCGCGGCCGTCTGCCCGGTGCAGGGCTGCATCACGATGGAGCGGGTGGCGAACGACTTCGCGCCGGTGACGTGGAAGCAGTATGCCGCGGGGAAAGGCAAGCTCGCCCCACGGTCTGAGCACTTTCACACGGCGAACTGGGAAAGGAGCCGCTAGGCCGATCCCGTTAACAGGGGAACTCGCTACAATCTTCCCGGCGGTGCGACCGGCGGCATCGCAACTCCCTCGCCCACCGGCTCCGGCGTGAAGTCTTCGCCGGGATTGATGAACCGGTCAAGCTCGAAGCGATACTGCTTGTCGTACAGCTGGCGGTAGCGCCCGTTGGCGGCGAGCAGCTGCTCGTGGGTGCCCCGCTCCACGATCTCCCCGCCCTCGAGCACCAGGATCTGGTCGGCGCTGCGGATGGTCGAAAGGCGGTGCGCGATCACGAAGGTCGTCCGGCCGCGGCGCAGGGCGCGCAGACCGTCCTGGATCTTGCCCTCGCTCTCCGAGTCGAGACTCGAGGTCGCCTCGTCGAGCACCAGGATGCGCGGGTCGGCGAGGATCGCCCGCGCGATGGCGATGCGCTGGCGCTGGCCCCCGGAGAGCTTCACCCCCCGCTCGCCCACGACCGTGTCGTACTTCTGCTCGAACTTGTCGACGAACTCCTCGCAGTGCGCGATGCGCGCCACGGCGCGGATCTCCTCGCGCGTCGCGTGCGGCCGGGCGAACGCGATGTTCTCGGCGACGGTGCCGTCGAACAGGAAGTTGTCCTGCAGGACCACGCCCAGGTGGGTGCGATAGTCCCCCAAGCGCACCGTGGTCAGGTCGCGGCCATCCACCCACACGCGGCCCTCCTGCGGCCGGTGGAACGCCAGGACGAGGCCGATCAGCGTACTCTTCCCGGAGCCCGACGACCCGACCAGCGCCGTCGTCGAGCCGGCCGGCGCGCGAAACGAGACGCCTTTCAGCACCGGGGTGCCCGGGACGTAGGCGAACGTCACGTCCTCCAGGGCCACGTCGCCCCGGATGGCGTCGAGCGGCGCCCGGGTCGCGTCCTCCGCGTCTTCCGTCGTCATGCGACGCAGCTCGTGGATGCGGTCGAGCCCGGCGAACGCCTCGGTGATCTGCGTGCCGATGGAAGCGATGTTGATCAGCGGCGCCGCCACGAGCCCGACGAAGAAGATGTACATCACGAACTCGCCCAGCGTCATCGTGCCGGTGAGGATCGCCCGCCCGCCCACGAGGATCATCAGGACGCCGATCGCCCCGATGATCACGGTGGCGAACGCGCCCAACCCCGAAATGCCGGTCATCGTGGTCGCGACGTTGCGGAACAATCGGTGGGCGCCGCGCGCGAACACCAGCCGCTCGCCCGCCTCGGAGTGATACGCCTTTACGATGCGGATTCCGCCCAGCGTCTCCGCCAGCCGACCCGTCACGTCCGCGTTGAGCTTGCCCCGGTCGCGAAACAGCGGCCGCAGCCTGGTGAACGCGTACGCCATGCCGCCGCCGAACACCGCCAGGATCAGGATCGCCATCGCGGTGAGCTGCCAGTTGAGCCAGAACAGCACCCCGAGCGCGATCCCCGCCGTGACGATCCCCCCCGCGAGCTGCACCAGGCCGGTGCCCACCAGGTTCCGGATCCCCTCCGCGTCCGTCATGATGCGCGAGATCAGGACGCCAGTCTTGGTCGAGTCGAAATACGCGATCGGCAGCCGCAGCACGAACGCCTGCACCGTCTTGCGCATCTCGGTGATGGCGCGCTGGGCGGCGATGCCGAGGATCTGGGAGAGGCCAAACGAGGTGACCGCCTGGACCAGCGTCGCCACACCCGCGGCGATGGCGATCGTTCCCAGGAGGTCCATCCGCCGCTGGCCGATCACGTGGTCGATCAGGTACTTCGACGAGGCCGGCAGCACGAGGCCGGCGAGCCGGTTGACGAGCATCAAGAGGAGGCCGACGCCGAGCCGGCGCCGGTGGTGCCAGATCAGCGTCCGGGCTTCCTGCCAGGCATTCGAGTAATTGGGCTTCTTCTTCGGCTCGGCCACGCGGGAAGCTTAGCTACGGGGGATGCGTCTCACCAGGAGCCCGGTGGTCGAGACGCGCACTTCGAAGCTCGCGGGCTCCGTCGCATTGATGAACGTCGCCGATCCGTACTGCGCGTCCACCAGGGGCCGCAGCAGCCAAGACCTCCGCGCCAGATCGAACAGGTCGATCGGCTTCGCCCGGGCGATCGAGTACACGGTGCGCTCGCGGGTCTGCTCGTCGCCGAGCGCCTGGTAGCGCCCCGCGATGCGGTCGAGCTCGTAGGCCGTGTGCAGGCCGAGCAGGTTGACGACGGGGCGCCACTTGAGAATGTGCGCGTCCACGTACACCGCGTCCCCCGCGAGGTCGAACATGTGGAGGCTGCCGTCGGCGAGGGTGACGGTGGCGCGGAAGCGCCCGGGGCCGAGCGGGGTGGTTTGGATCGTCGCGGCGAGGACCTCCTGGGTGAGCGCGCGATACCCGCGGATGCCGACGCCGATCGTCCCGCAGAGGGCCGCCAGGGCGAGGAACAGCACGGCCGCCAGGAACCCGACCAGCGAGCCCACGCGCTGGGGGGGGCGCGTGCGCCACGCCCCGATCGCGGCGCGGCACAGCAGCAACGCGAGGAGGACCGAGACCAGGAGGGCGACAGTCAACACGGACATGGACAGTACGTTACGCGTCCCGGGGCTCTGGCGCGAATCGGCCCGCCTGGGCAGTTTCCTCGGTTCATCGAAGGAGACGCATGAAACGCTCGACGCTGTACACCATCGCCGTCGTCCTCGCCATCGGCCTTCTGTTCTTCTACATGACCACCGCGCGCGCCACGGAAGAATGCGCGGTGTGCATCGAGTTCCAGGGGGGTACGAATTGCGCGACGGCCGCCGGGCGCACCGCACGGGAGGCGACGGAAGCCGCGCAGAACACGGCGTGCGGGCCGCTCGCGCGCGGGATGAACGAGACGATCGCGTGCGGCAATCGCGCGCCCGTCAGCGTGCAGTGCAAGCCGCGGTAGCATGTCCGGATTCTCGATCCCCCGCGTCGCCGTCCCGGCGAGCCTGCTCCTCACGGGCGGCCACCGCCGCCGGGGCGAGATCTACGTGATGGAGCGGGTGCCGCACCACACCGGACCCGAGACGCCGCTCGAGATGCTGAACCGCGCGGAGGGCTTCTTCCCGTTCCGGCCCGGGGACGGAGGGACCGTGCTGCTCATGACGAAGGCCCGCACGATCACGCTTTCGGTGCCGCGCGCGGCGGCCGCCGAGGATCCCGCGCGGCTGTCGGCGGCGAAGCTGGCGGGCATCGAGGTCGCGCTGGCCGACGACTCGCACCTCAGCGGGTGGGCCACCCTGGAGCTCCCCGACTCCCACTCCCGGCTGCTCGACTATCTCAACGCTTCGCCGGATCCGTTTTTCGCGGTGACGACCGCGGACGAGGTCCATTTCGTGAATCGCGCCCACGTGCTGTACGCGCGGCCCGAGGCCTGACGCGATGGTCACTCGGCTCGACCCATTCGTGGACGTGCTGCTGCGGGAGAACGCGGACCAGCTGTACCTGCTCCCCGACGAGCCTGTGACCATCGTGAAGGACGGGAAGCCGCGCAAGGTCAGCCGGCAGCCCCTCACCGACCAGCACATCTACGCCTTGATGGTAGAGGTGGCGCCGCCCGAAGCCGCCGACAAGATCGACCATCAGGCCGAGACGGAGTTCGAGTACGCCGCCGACAAGGGCCTCGTGCGGGTGCGGATCGTCCCCGAGGGCGGCAGGCTCACGGCGGTGATCTCCCCGGTACGGCGCCCCTCGCAGGAGGCGGCGGTCGTCGCTGCCGCCGGGCAGAGCGCCTCCACCCAAGTCACGGCGGTGCGCCCCGCCGTCGCGCCGGCACGGCCCGCCGCGCCCGCGCCCAAGCCGCCGCGCGCTTCGGTGATTGCCGCCGCGCCGATGGTCGACACGCCGGTCTCCGCGGCGGCCGCGGCCCTCCCCGGCGAGTTCGCCGCCTCCCACTACCAGGCGGCCGAGCAGCGGCTCGGCAAGCTGCTCAGGGCGCTGGTGCACTCCTCGAGCTCGGACCTGCATCTGCGGGTGGGCGAGCCGCCGCTGTTCCGCACGCACGGCGAGATCGCGCGGCAGAGCGGCCCCGCCCTCTCAGTGCAGGAACTCGAGCTGCTGATCCTGTCGATCATGCCGGAGCGCAACCGCGGCGAATGGAAGGAAACCGGCGACACCGATTTCGCCTACGAAATCGCCGGTGTCGCCCGCTTCCGCGTGAACGCGGCGCGCGACCGCAAAGGCCCGGTGGCGGTGTTCCGGGTGATCCCCGCCAAGATCGTCACGGCGGAGGAACTGGGGCTGAGTCAGGAGGTGCAGCGGCTTTGCTATCTCACGAAGGGACTGGTCCTCGTGACGGGGCCGACGGGCTCGGGGAAGTCCACGACGCTGTGCGCCCTGATCGACCTCGTGAACCGGTCGCGGTCGGATCACATCATCACGATCGAGGACCCGATCGAGTTCGTGCACGAGAACAAGAAATGCCTGATCACGCAGCGCCAGGTGCACCTGCACACCGACAGCTTCAAGACGGCGCTGCGGGCGGCGCTGCGCGAGGACCCGGACATCGTGCTGGTGGGCGAGATGCGGGATCTCGAGACGATCGCCATCGCGATCGAGACCGCCGAGACGGGGCACTT
>JBGPOM010000078.1:0-7238 GCA_041488075.1 Gemmatimonadota bacterium | reverse complement strand
GAGCTGTTGCTCCGGGCGCGCGTCGTTTCACCGGACCGCCAGCACCACCCCCGCCCACACCGCGGCCCCCACGGCCACGTGCGCCGCCTGGAGCCCCGCGGGAAGCCCCAGCAGCACCGTCGCCGCCCCCACCGCCACCTGCAGCCCCACGAGTCCCAGCAGTGCTTTGGGGGCTCGCCCGGGCGTCCGCAGCGCCCACACCGCCACGTAGGCCGCGAGCGCGTAGGCCAGCAGGCGGTGGACCCATTGGACGAGGGCGAGGCCTCCGGCCGACGGCCAGAGCTCCCCGTTGCAGAGCGGGAACCCGGTGCACGCCGCCGCCGCGCCGAGGTTGGCGGTGAGGGCCCCGAACAGGACGGTGACGAATGCCAAGGCCAGTAGGGGTACCGGTAGGGGCGCTGGTAGGGGCGCAGCATGCTGCGCCCCTACTGGCCCCCTGGCCGCGACGAGCAGCGTCGCCAGCAGCAGCATCGCCGTGCCGAGGTGCAGGATCACCGTCCACGGGGGCAGCTCGAGCTTGACCGTGACGGCGCCGAGCAGGACCTGGAGCACGAGCAGGCCCAGCGCGACGTAGCTCGTCCTATCGGGAGCGTACTGCTCCGTGCTCCGTGCGCCTCTCCGCAGCAACCACGTTTGGCCCGCCAGCCCTGCCACCAGCACCGAGACCAGCGCCGCCACCAGCCGGTGGCTCCACTCGATGACCGTGCCGATGTCGCCGAGCGGCGGGAAGAGGTGCCCGTTGCAAAGCGGCCAGTGATCGCCGCAGCCCAAGCCGGAGCCGGTGATGCGCACGACGGCGCCGAGGACGATGAGCAGATAGGTGGCGGCGGCGGCCGTCCACGCGAGCACCGTGTAGCGTCGCGTCATAGGGTGGGAAATGTATATTCCCGAACCTCATGTCTGCACCTCTCGCGCCGCTCGATCGTTGGGGCGAGCGGCTGACCCGCCGGCTCGGCCTGTGGAGCGCGGTCGCCGTGCTCGTCGGCTCCACCATCGGTAGCGGCATCTTCCGCACGCCGGCGAGCGTGGCCCAGCGCGTGGACGACGTCCCGCTCTTTCTCCTCGCCTGGGTGCTGGGCGGCGCCGTCGTGCTGTGCGGCGCGCTCACCTACTCCGAGCTGGCGGCGGCCTTCCCGCGCTCGGGCGGCGTGTACGTCTTCGTGCGCGAGTCGTTCGGGCCGCTTCCGGCATTCCTCTTCGCTTGGGCGGAGCTGTGGGTCATCCGCCCGGGCGCCTATGGCGCGATCGGCATCACCGCCGCGGCGTACACGCTGCGCACCCTCGGGTTCGACCCCTCGAGCGTCGCGCTCGCCGCGGGGCCGCTCGACATCCGGTCCGAGCAGCTGCTCGGGGCATGCTACATCATCCTCGTCGGCGCCGTGAACTACATGGGGATCCACCGCGGCGCGATCCTCCAGAACTTCTCCACGGTGTTCAAGGTCGGCGCGCTGGCGCTGCTCGTGGTGCTGGGCTTCGCGCTCGGCAGCCCGGCGGGGATGCCCGAGGGGGGCATCCTCGCCCAGCGCGCCGCGGTGGGGGTATCGCCGTTCCTGCTCGCGATGGTGGCGATTCTCTGGGCCTACGACGGCTGGGCGGATCTCGCGTTCGTGGGCGGCGAGGTGAAGGACCCGCAGCGCACGCTGCCGCGGGCCCTGCTCATCGGGACCGGGACCGTCGTCGTGCTTTACCTCGCCGCGAACCTCGTCTATCTGTACCTGATTCCGATCCAGACCATGAAACACGCGGAGCTGGTGGCGGCCGACGTGGCGCGGCTCGTGATCGGGCCCGCCGGCGTCGTGATCGTCTCGGCGGCGATCGCGGTGAGCACGTTCGGGACGCTGAACGGCTCGATGATGACCGCGCCGCGAATCTTCTTCGCCGCGGCGGAAGACGGGCTGTTTCCCAAGGCCATCGCCCGCGTGCATCCCCGTACGCATGCGCCCACCGCCGCCGTCGTCCTGATGACGGTCATGGGCGTGATCTTCATCCTGATCCGCACCTTCACCGAGCTGGCCGACCAGTTCATCATCGGGATCTGGCCGTTCTATGCGCTGGCGGTCGCGGGCGTGTTCGTGCTGCGGCGCACGCGCCCCGACCTCGAACGGCCCTACCGCACCTGGGGCTTCCCGGTGGTCCCTCTCCTGTTCCTGGCGGGCGCGCTGCTACTGCTCGGTAACTATCTCGTATCGGAGACGCGCGCCTTCGCGTGGAATGTCGGGATCATCTTCATGGGTGTGCCGTTCTACGCGCTCTGGCGGTGGTGGTGGGGGGGGCGTCCCGTTGCTTGACGCCCCTCAGGCCGGGGGTCACATTTACTTCGCCCTTGAACTACCTGCAACAGGCCTGTAACCCTCTGCGGAGAATCGGCACAATGACATCACCCATGGTGCGACTCAGCGCCCGCTGGGGCGCCGCGGCGTTGGCGTTGGCATGCGCACTGTTCGCTCCGATCCGGCCCGCCGCCGGCCAGGGCGTCACCACGGCGGCGGTGGCGGGCCGCATCACCGACGAGACCGGCGCTCCGGTCCCCGTCGCAGAGGTGATTCTGGTGAGTGGGGCGACCGGGGAGCGACACACGGCGCGGACGCGTGGCGACGGCACCTACAGCGTCGAAAACGTGTCCGTCGGTGGTCCCTACACGGTTACCGTCCGGGCATTGGGCTTCGAGCCCAAGACGTCCGACGCGTTCATGGTCACCCTGGGGCAGCGCCTGACTCTCGATCTCAGCCTGAAGCGCGCGGCGATCGAGGTGGCGGCGATAAGCGTCACGGCGGAGTCCGATCCGCTCAGGTCCACCTCGCGGACCGGCGCCCAGACCCAGGTGTCGGAACGCGCGATTCAGCGCTTGCCGACGCTCAACCGCTCGTTCACGGACTTCATGAGTACCGCGCCGCAGGTCGTGGGGCGATCCGTGACCGGCCAGAACGATCGCTTCAACAACATTCAGATTGACGGTGGCTCGAACAACGACCTGTTCAACCTCGGCTCGACGAACGGCACGCCCGGTGGCAGCGTCAATGCGCGGCCGCTCAACATCGAGGCCGTGAAGGAGTATCAGATCCTCATCGCCCCGTTCGACGTCCGGCAGGGCGGCTTCGTGGGCGGCCTTGTGAATGCGGTGACGAAGTCCGGCACGAACGCGTTCCACGGCTCGGTCTTCGGGTACATGCAGAATCAGAACTTCGTGGGCAAGGACACGTCGGGCGTGAGCGTCCCCGTGGCGCAATACGAGCAACAGCAGTACGGCTTCTCGCTCGGCGGACCGATCATGAAGGATCGCCTGCACTTCTTCATGTCGGGCGACTTCCGGCATGACGCGCGCCCGTTCGCCTCCAGCGTCCAGCTGGGCCCGAGTGGCGACACTACCGGCGTCGGCATTACGGCGGCGCGCTTCGATTCGGTGCGGAACATTCTCATCAGTCAGTACGGGTTCGATCCCGGAGGTTACGCCGCTCCAGTCATTCCGAATCCGGAGACGAATCTGTTCGCCAAACTGGGCGTCGAGGTGGGGACGAATAGCCATGTCGAGCTCTCCGGCACGTACGTGAACGCCAATCGGATCGTGCTGGGTCACTCGTACCGTGCGGCCTACACCACCGCCTCCGGGAATCTGCGCGACGGCTATATCCTCTCGAACAGCGGCTACGATTTCACCGATCACACCCGGACGGTGCGCGCCAAATGGACGTCGTTGCTGGGGGCGCGCTACTCCAACGAGCTGATCCTCGGGTACAGCTCGATCAGCGACGTGCGCGAGCTGCCGAATCGTGTGCCGCTGATCCTCGTGGGCGGAAACTCGCCCGGCAGCTACATCGCGGCCGGCGCGGAGCGGTTTTCCCAGGCGAACACGCTGGATCAAACGGTCGTCGAAGTCAGCGACAACGTCACCTTCGCGGTGCGCGAGCATCAGATTACGATCGGCACGCACAACGAGTTCTTCCACTTCGTGAACGTCTTCTTCCCCGCGTCGATCGGGATCTGGAACTTCGCCAGTCCCGACTCGCTCGCGAACGGCTTGCCGAATCAGTATTTCCGGGCTCTTCCCACCGTGCAGCGGCCGGATGGCCCCGTCGCCGACTTCCACGTGAAGCAGTACGGATTCTACGTGCAGGATCGGTTCTCGCCCGTCAGGAACCTCACGCTTACAGCGGGCCTTCGGGTCGACGTACCGAGCCAGCCGGCCCCGGCATTCAATCCGATTCTGGACACCATCAACTTCCCAGCCATCGGCGGCGACAGCATCAACACGGGGGCGTTCCCGAGCGGGAACATGCTCTGGTCGCCCCGGCTCGGCTTCAACTACGACGTGACGGGCGATCGCGGCACGGTCTTGCGCGGCGGGATCGGGATCTTCAGCGGCCGGCCGCCCTACGTGTGGGTCTCCAATGCCTACGGGAACACCGGGCAGGAGCAGCAGAGCCTGTATTGCACCGGCGCGACCGTGCCCACGTTCACGATCGATCCCGACAACCAACCGACGAGCTGCGCTGCGGCCCCGTCCGCCGGCCGGCCGAGCATCGTCTACTTCGACAGCGACTTCAAGTTCCCGCAGGCGCTGAAACTGGCCCTGGGGATGGACCAGCAGCTCGGCTGGGGGATGGTCGGCACGATCGACTTCCTGTTCACCCGGGCGATCAACCAGTTCTTCCTCCAGGACGTGAACCTCGTCGGTATCCAAGGCGCGTCGAATGGGGAGGCCGGTCGGCCCCGGTTCGGGACGATCAACCCGGCCACGGGTGCGGCGACCGCCTTGCGGGTCACGCCGACCTACCTCGACGTCATCCGCAACACGAATGCGAGCGGCGACCGGTCCACGTCGCTCACGGCGCAGGTTCAGAAGCGGTTCAGCAATGGGATCGAGTTTGCGGCGAGCTACACCTACGGACACTCGCTCGACCGGATCTCGATGACGTCGGACATCACGGGCTCGAACTACTCCTTCAGCGTCCTGGACGGCACTCCCGACCATCGTAACCTGCGGACATCGTTCTTCGACCGGCCGCACAAAGTGACCCTCAACGGGTCGCTGAACATGCCGTTCGACACGCGAGTCTCGCTGACGTACAACGGTCTGTCCGGCACGCCGTTTACGTACGTGGTCAATGGGGACATCAACGCCGACGGCATCAGCGGCAACGATCCGGTGTACGTGCCGCGCGGCGCGTCCGACATCACCACGCAAACGGCGGCCCAGTTTGCCGCCATCGACGCGTTCATTAGCGGGGAGCGGTGCCTGCGAGAGAACCGCGGCCGCATTCTGCCGCGGAATAGCTGTCGTAATCAGTGGCAGAACTTCCTCAACGCACGCATCAGCAAGGTCATCCCGACGCTGACCGGTCAATCGATCGAGATCACCGCGGACATGCTGAACGTCCTGAATTTCATGAACAGCCACTGGGGCCTGACGCGGGTCACCGGCACGGGCTTCGAGAACCAGAACATGATCCGCCTGGTCGGGTACGACGCCGTGAATCAGCGTGGCATCTACAGTCCGTTCCTACCGACCAAGAATCAGGTCACGCTGAACTCGCTCGGTTCGCGCTGGGTGTTCCAGTTGGGCGCACGGTATACGTTCTAGCTGACCGAGGGGGAATAACGACGGGGGCCGGGACGCAGGTTCCGGCCCCCGTTTCCATTGTAGTCCTACGTCGGGGCCTTCCGCAGCAGATGGATCGCCGCCGCGGCCACGAGCAGGTTTGGCGTCCACGCGGCGAGCGCCGGCGGCAGCACCCCCCCCGCGCCCACCGCCTTCGAGAGCTGGAACATCAGGAGCACGATGAACGTCGTCGCCAGGCTCACGGCCACGCCCCACGCGGCCCCGCTGCGCGGCGACGAGATGGCGAGCGGCGCGCCGAACAGCGCGATCAGCAAGCAGATGAACGGGATCGCGATCTTGAGCGCCCGCTCGACGCGCAGCTTCCTGGCGTCCGAGCCGCTGCGCGCCAGCGCGTCGATATACCGCCCCAGCTCCGCGTAGCGCATCTCGTCGGGGCCCTTGGGCTCGGCGAGCAGGTCCACCGGCTGCTCCCGTAGGGTCCGCGTGCGCATCGAGTCGAACTGGAAAGCGAACTCCTCGAGCGGCCCCCCCAGGTAGCGCAGCGCGCCGCCGTGCAGCGTCCAGCCGCGGATCGCGTCGACGTACACCGCCCGCTGGGCCGCCAGGACGATCGTCGGGTACGCAGCGCCCGTCCCCTCCCGCTCCAGGATCGCATCACGCATCTCGCGCGTGGAGAGCTCGAGCGAGCGGATCGCGTACACCCAGCCGCCGTCCGCCCGGTACACGAAATTGTACCGCGACGTGGTCGAGCGGATCGCCCGCTCACCCAAGAGCTCGAGCCGCCGCGCCGTCACCACCGGCGCCAGCTCCCCCAGCACGAGCCCCACGAGGACCGCGGCGCCCGCCGCCAGGAACAGCGGCCGCACGAGCCGATGGAACGAGATCCCGGAGGCCTTCGCCGCCGTCAGCTCGGAGTGGCGGCCCAGCGCGCCCACCGTGAACACGGTCGCGAACAACACCGCCACCGGGAGCACCAGGAACATCTTTTCGGGGAGGTCGAAGACGTACGACAGCGCCACCGCGCCCTTGCTGATCCCGCGGCTCATGTATCGGTCGAGCTTGTCCGTCAGATCGATGACGATCACGAGCACCGGGAAGCCGAGCAGCGTGATCAGGAAGACGCGCAGCCACTCGCGCAGCAGGTAACGGTCGAGCGTTCTCATGACCGCCGCAGGGTTGGGAGCCACCCGAACAGCGCGTGCTTCAAGTCGTCCCAGTCGCCGCCGTGCGCCGTGCTTCCCTCGCGCCGCACGATCCACAAGAGCCCGAGCCCCGCCGCGGTGAAGATCAGGTTCGGCGTCCACATCGCCAGGAATGGCGACACCAGGAGCCGGTCCCCCAGCTCCTCTCCGCCGATCAGGCCCACGTAGTAGATCGAGAACACCGCGAGGCTCGTGCCGATCACGAGGCCGACGCCGCCGCGCGGAAACCGGATCGCCACCGGCACGCCGAGCAGCGCGAAGATCACGCACGCCGCGGAGATCGCGAGCTTCTTCTGGATCTCCACCTCGTAGATCGCCGCCCGCTGGCGCGCCGCGCGCACCCGCTGATCCACGGCAGCCGTGGCGCCCGGCGTCACGAGCGTGGTCGGTATCTGCGTCTCCGGGGAGCGCGGCCGCGCGTAGGGCTCCTGTGCGGCCTGTGCCGTCGCGGGCGCGAGCCAGCCGCCCAGCGCGCCGAG
>JBGPOM010000077.1:0-7282 GCA_041488075.1 Gemmatimonadota bacterium | reverse complement strand
GTCCGGTTCGACAAGAAGGCGATCGCGGTGCAGGAGATCATGACGTGGGGTCGGTTGCGGCATGTCCCGGTGGTGGACGCGCGGGATCGCCTCGTTGGAATCATCAGCCACCGCGACCTGTTGCACGCTGCGATCGCGTCGGTCACCGACGTGCCGGCGGCCGAGCGGCGGCTCCACCTTGCGCAGGTCCCCATCATCAAGGTGATGCAGCCCGACGTGACGGTGATCGGTCCGGACGCGTCTGTGCAGGAAGCGGCACGGATGCTGCGCCAAGCGAAATTCGGCTGTCTCCCGGTCGTGCAGAACGACAAGCTGGTCGGCATCATCACCGAGCACGACTTGCTCGGCATCGTCGAGAACCTGAGCGACTAGGAGACCGATGCGCTACGTCGTCGGGATTGACCTCGGGGGGACAAACATCGTTGTCGGCACGGTGGCCGAGGACGGGTCCGACCTGCTCGGTCTCGTCTCCGAGCCCACGCTCCCCGAACAGGGCGGGGACGCCGTCGTCGCACGCATGGTGAAGCTGGCGCGCGCTTCGATGGCGCAAGCCCCCGGACGGGAGATCGGGGGCGTGGGCATCGGCTCGCCGGGGCCGCTGAATACCAAGACCGGCGTGGTCCTCCTAACGCCGAACCTCGGGTGGACGAACATGCCGCTGCGCGACCGGATTGCGGATGCGCTCGGGCTCCCCGCCACACTCGACAACGACGCCAACTGCGCCATCTTCGGCGAATGGTGGCGTGGCGCGGCACGCGGCGCCGACCACGTCGTTGGCCTCACCATCGGGACGGGTATCGGGGGCGGGATTGTGCTGGGCGGCCAGATCTACCGCGGCGTATCGGACAGCGCGGGCGAATTCGGCCACATGACCATCGACGCCAATGGCCGGCGCTGCAAGTGCGGCAACTACGGCTGCCTCGAGGCCTATGCCTCCGGTCCCGCCATCGCCGCTCGCGCGGTAGAGGGCATCGCGTCGGGAGCGCAGACCGCATTGCCGCAGTACGTCGCCGGTGACCTGTCGCGCATCACGGCGCAGGTCGTGTACGAGGCGGCCCACGACGGCGACGCCTACGCCCTGGAGATGGTGCGCGACACCGCCAAGCTGCTCGGCGCCGGGGTGGCGAACATCGTCAGCATCTTCAATCCCGAGGTCGTCGTGATCTGCGGCGGCGTCACGCTCGCCGGGGACAAGCTGTTCGGGCCCCTGCGGAGCGAGGTGCAGCGCCGTGTTTTCAAGCCGATGTGGGAGGCGTGCCGCATCCTCCCGGGTACCCTCACGGGCACCGCGGGGGTCTACGGCGCCGCCGCCGTGTTCATGCAACGGACGTGGGGGGCCTGCTGAAGCGCCTGGGCGTGATCGGCTCGATGGTGTGGGACACCATCTGCGGCCGCGACCCGGCCCAGCCGGCGATCGAGGAGTGGGGCGGGATCGCCTACGCGCTCGCGGCCCTCGACGCCACGCTCGCCAGCGACTGGCAGATCGTGCCGTTGACCAAGGTCGGACGGGATCTCGCGCCCAGGGCCAACGCCTTCCTCCGCACGCTCCGACACGTGGCGCCCGGCACCCGTTTTATCGAGGTCCCGGAGGCCAATAACCGCGTCACGCTGCGCTACTACTCGGCCGAGCGGCGCTGCGAGCAGATGCAGGGCGGCGTGCCGCCGTGGACCTGGCCGGAGCTCGGGCCCATGGTGCAGGATCTCGACGCGGTGTATGTGAACTTCATTTCCGGTTTCGAGCTGAGCCTCGAGACGGCGCAGCTGCTGCGGCGCGGATTTCCGCGCTTCATCTATGCGGACCTGCACAGTCTGTTCCTCGGGAAGGAGGCGGACGGGACCCGGGTCCCCCGGCCTCTGCCCCAGGCACCGGCGTGGTTCGGCTGCTTCGACGTGATCCAGCTCAATGAAGAGGAAATGCGCCAGCTCGGCGACGATCCCCTGGCGGCCGCGGCCAACGCCCTGGGCCAGGGATGCACGACGCTGTGCGTCACGCTTGGCAGCCGGGGGGCCGCCTACTTCACCGGGCGCCCCCCCCCGATCCGCACTGCCCGAATCCCGGCGGACGACGCGGCGCCCCTCGAGGGCGACCCCACGGGCTGCGGCGACGTGTTCGGGGGCGCGGTGGCAGCCGCGCTGGTCGGCGGCGCCAGCCTCGAGGACGCCCTGCGGGAGGGCACCCGGCTCGCGGGGCGGAATCTGGCCCACCGGGGCGCGTCCGGCCTGCGGGATCACCTGCTCGGGCGGCTGTCGACGGTATGACGCGTCTGGTCGAAGTGCCCGCGCAGTTCGACGACCGGTCGTTCGACCAGTTCGCGGCGGCGTACGCGCAGGCGGCGGTGGACGGCGAGCGGCTGCTGTTCGACGCCCACGCTGCGGAGTGGGCCTCCCCCTACGGCCTGGTGGGGCTCTTGGCGGCCGGCGAGGCGGCGGGGCGCCGGGCAGGGGGCGAGCGGCCCCTACTCACGGCACCCGCGAGCGCGGAAGTCGTGAGTTATTGGGCGCGGGCGGGGTTCTTCCGGGAGGCGGCCGACCTGTTCGAGGTGCACGGAAAGGTCCCGAAGACCAAACCGGCGACGGAGAGCGAAGTGCTGCTGCCGGTGACGCCGGTCCGCGCGGCGGAGGACGTTCACGCGGTGGTGAGCTCGATCCAGCAGCGGGCGTCGGCGATCCTGGCGAAGGAACTGGGGCTCGAGCCGAAGGCCACGATGGGATTCGCTATGGCGCTTTCGGAGGCGTGTCAGAATATTGTAGAGCACGCGGGAACGGGCGGCTGGGTGGCGGTGCAGGCGTACCACTGGCGGCGCAAACTGGCGCGCCGGGTGGTCGTGATCGCCGTCGCAGACGCGGGTGTCGGGTTTCGCCATTCTCTGGAGCCGAGCCAGGCCAAGCGATTCGGCGACCGCTGGGGGGATGCGGCGGCGCTCGAGGCCGCGTTGATCCAGGGCGTGAGCCGGTTCCGCGATCCGGGCCGCGGCCAGGGGCTGGCGGGGATCCGGCGCTACCTGGCGCGGTGGGAGGGCAAGATCGCGATTCGCAGCGGCACCGCGCGCATCGCGATCGTGCCCCAGTGGGACGACGACGTCCCGCTCAGGGACGGCTTGCCGGCGTTTCCAGGCTCACAGGTGCTTCTCATCATTCCCGAGCAGGGGTCTCGACAGGCGTGATTCAGCACATCATGGTCCACGAGGTGTTACAGCAGTCGGTGGCGGGGTTCTACGCCGACCTGGTGACGCGTCCCACCGGGCGCGCCGTACGCGAGAGCATCGAGCGGGCCCTGCCGGTGGACACGATCGCCGTGATGGACTTCACCGGGGTGGGGTGCCTCGATTACTCCTGCGCCGACGAGATCGTGGCCAAACTGGTGCGCGAGAAGGTGCGCGTGCTGTTGCTGCGCGGCACGAGCGACGCGCACCGCGACGCGATCGAACCGGTCCTGCTGGGACACGGCCTGGCGGCGGTGTGCGAGCGGCCGGACGGCACGCTCGACGTGATTGGCGCGCGCGAGCCCGCGGCGGCGCTGCTCGAGGACCTGGTAGCACAGCACGTCGCGGCGCGGACCCCGGGCGGGGCGATCGCGCTGACGGCTGCGTGAGGGAGGGGGCGTGACACGCCGCCGCCTCGGTCTCGCCACCCTCGCCATCCACGGCGACCCCAAAGTCCGGGCCGACTGGACGGCGGTCGCCCCGCCCCTGTACCAAAGCGCCACCTTCACCAACCCCATCGGCTCGACGGCCGAAGTCCTGTACAGCCGCTACGGCAACAATCCCAACCAGGTGGACATCGGCCGCCGGCTGGCGCTGCTCGAAGGCGCCGAGGCGGCGCTGTTCGTGGCGAGCGGCATGGGCGCCGCCGCCCTGGCCCACCTCGCCGTCCTGCGGCCGGGCGATCATCTCCTCTCGAGCGAGTGGATCTACGGCGGCGTGCACCGGCTCTTCACGCAGGAATTCGGGCGGCTCGGCATCGAGGTGTCGTTCGTCAATCCGACCGAGAGCCGCACCTGGAAACGGGCGATGCGCAAGACGACGCGCGCCGTGTTCGTCGAGACCCCCACGAATCCGCTGATGCGGGTGATCGACCTCGAGCCGATCGCCACGCTCTGCAAGGCCGAAGGCCTGGCGCTGATCGTCGACTCGACGTTCGCGACGCCGGTGAATTTCCGCCCCCTCGAGCACGGCGCGGACATCGTGATCCACTCGGCCACCAAGTACCTGAACGGCCACTCAGACGTGATCGCCGGCGCCGTCGTGGGAACCGAGCAGGTGGTGGAAGAGGTGCGCCGTCTCATGCAGGTCTGGGGGCAGGCGCTGGATCCGTTCGCGGCCTGGCTGATCGACCGCGGTCTCAAGACGCTGACGGTGCGCGTCGCGCGCCACAACGCGACCGGTCTCGCGGTGGCCCAGTGGTGCGCCATGCAGGAGGGGTTCGCGCGGGTCCACTACCCCGGGCTGCCGGGGCACCCCGACCACGAGCTGGCGCGGCGAGTGCTGGAGGGGGGCTGCGGCGGGATGCTGGGCCTCGAGCTCAAGGGTGGGGTGCGGGCCGCGGAGCGATTTCTGCGGGCACTCACGATCGCCGCGCACGCGCCGAGCCTGGGCGGGGTCGAAACGCTGGTGTCCGAGCCGCGCCTCACATCCCACGCCGGCATCACCGCGGAGCAGCGGACGCAGGCTGGCATTCCGGACGGATTCTTGAGATTTTCCCTGGGATTGGAGGATCCCGATGACCTCATCGCGGACTTCGCCCAGGCCCTGGCGCGCCTGTAAGTGATCAAGTTCACGAACGTCTTCAAGGCCTTCCCCAAGGGCGGCCTGGCGCTCAAGGACGTCTCCTTCCACATCGCGAAGGGCGAGTTCGCCTTTCTGACCGGCCACTCGGGGGCCGGGAAATCCACGGTGCTCAAGCTGGTGTACGCCGACGAACGCCCCACGTCGGGGGAAGTGCGCGTGTCGGGATACTCCCTGACGGAGATGCGGCCCCGCGACGTCCCCCTGCTGCGCCGCCGGCTGGGCATCGTGTTCCAGGACTTCCGGCTGCTCGAGGACCGCACGGCGGAGGAGAACGTCGCCTTCGCGCTGGAGGTCACGGGCGCGCGCCGCTCGACGATCGCGGCGCGGGTGATGCGCGTGCTCACGCAGGTGGGGCTCGCCGCCAAGGCCCAGGCCTATCCGCGCGAGCTGTCGGGCGGCGAGCAGCAGCGGGTGGCGATCGCCCGGGCTCTCGTGAACGAGCCCACGGTGCTGCTCGCCGACGAGCCCACCGGCAACCTCGACGAACGGGCGACGCGCGGCGTGTTCCAGCTGCTGCGCGACATCAACGCGAGCGGGACCGCCGTAGTGATGGCGACGCACGACCTCGATCTGGTGCGCCAGGCGCCCTACCGCGTAATCGAGCTGCAGGAAGGCGGCCTGGTGTACGACTCGGCGGTGGACGAGCCGCGGGACCAGGTGGCCGCTCCATGAACCTCGTCGTCCGCGAGTCCCTGCTCGCCTTCAAGCGCGCGCCGCTCTTGTCGGCGCTGTCGGTCACGACGATCGCCTTTTCGCTCTTCGTGCTGGGGCTGTTCGGCCTCGTGGCCGTGAACCTCCAGAACGCGCTCAGGAGCGTCGCGGAGCGGGTCGAGATCGTGGCGTACCTCCTCCCCGGAACGCCGATCGAGGCGACGGCGATCGGCCTGAAGGACATCGAGGCGTTCCCCGAAGTACAGGCGGCGACGTACGTATCCGAAGACCAGGCCCTGGCGCGGGCGCGCGCCGAGCTGGTCGAGTTCCGGGACGTGCTGCGCGAGCTCGAGCGCAACCCGCTGCCCGCCTCGATCGAGGTGAAGCTCAAGCCGGCGTTCCGCGATGCCGAGCACGTGAGCGCGGTGGCCGAGCGGCTGGGCGGCTTCGGGTTCGTGGACGACGTGCGATTCGGGCGCGACTGGGTCGAGAAGCTCGACCGGCTGCGCCAGCTCGCTGCCGCGGTGGGGATCGTCGTGGGGGCGGCGTTCGCGGTGGTCGCGATCATCATCATCGGCACGACGATCCGCATGGCGGTGCTGCAGCGCAGCCGCGAGATCGCCATCATGCGCCTCGTGGGCGCGACCGACGGGTTCATCCGGCGCCCGTTCCTGCTGCAGGGCACCATCAAGGGCCTGCTGGGCGGCGCCGCGGCGGTCGGGCTGTCGTTCGCCGCCTACTTTCTGATCGACCGCTACCTGATCCAGGCAACGTTCTTCACCCGCGAGCAGGCCGCAGCGATCGTCGGGTTCGGCGCGCTCATCGGGCTGCTGGGCAGCGCGACGAGCGTGGGGCGCCACTTGCGCAGGGTATGAGGCGCGCCGCCGCCCTCGCGCTGACCCTCGTCCTCGCCGCTCGGCCGGCCGCCGCCCAGCAGCGCCCGACGTACGAACAGCAGATGCGTGACAACCAGCAGCGGCTCGAGGGGATCCGTCGCGAGCGCTCCGACGTCGAGCAGGAGCTGGCCCGCCTCCGCACCGCCGCGCACTCCCTCACCGACGAGCTGGAGAACATCGACCGCCAGAAGCAGAGCACCAACCGCATCGTGAACGAGCTGGACCGCCAGATCGCCGGCCTGGGGCGCCAGATCGACCAGATCACCGTGGACCTGCTGCTCGCGCAAGACGCGCTGCTCGAGAAGCGGGCGGTCCTGGAGCGCCGGATCGTGGACATCCACAAACGCGGGCCGCTGTACGGCTGGCAGGTGCTGCTCGCCGCCGAGAGCTTCGGCGATCTGCTGTCGCGCTACAAGTACCTCTACCTCGTGAGCCGGCAGGACCGGCTGCTGACGAACGACATGCACAAGCTGCGCGACCGGGTGGCGCGGCAGCGGCAGCTGCTCGTGGACGCGCGCGAAACGCTGGGGCGGCGGCGGCGCGAGCGCACCGACGAGCTGGACCGCTATCTCACCCTGGAGCGCGAGCGCCAAACGAACCTTCGCGAGACCCGGCGCAACACGCGCCAGGCGGAGCAGCGGCTGTCGCGTCTCGAACGCGACGAGCGCGGGCTGAACGACCGCATCGAAGCGCTGGAACGGGCGCGCCGCGAAGCGGAGGCGCGCGGCGCCACCGCCGGCCCCGGGGCGATCACGACCGGCGACCTGGGCGGGCTCGACTGGCCCGTCGAAGGACTGATCATCTATCCGTTCGGCACGACGACCGGTCCGAACAACACGCGCATCCCCCGCCACGGCATCGGGATCCAGGCGCCCGTCGGGACGCCGGTGCACGTGGTGGCGCCCGGGACAGTGAGCCTGGCGGGCCCCCTCGGCCTCTATCTCACGT
>JBGPOM010000076.1:0-7307 GCA_041488075.1 Gemmatimonadota bacterium | reverse complement strand
GTGGGCGTCACCTACCGTGTCGGGCCGTTGCACAGCGTGTACGCGTCGCTGGGCGGCGGGGTCGAGGCACCGGCGGGAAACGAGACCGACCCGGCGAGCACGTTCGGGCAGGACACGGTGACGGCCATCAATCCGCTGCTCGATCCCATCCGCTCCATCACCTACGAGGTGGGCTCCAAGCGGATCGTGACGCTGGGCGAGGGCGGCCTGATCCGTGACCTGAGCTACGACGTCGCGTTGTATCACACAGCGGTGACCGACGAGATCGTCCCCTATCGGGGTGGCCGGTTCTACTTCACCGCGGGGAAGGTGCGGCGCCGCGGCGCCGAGCTGGGGCTGCGGGTCGGCGCGGCCGGAGGCCTGTCACTACAGACGGCGCTGGCGTTCGCGGACCATCGCTATACCACGTACCTGGTCGACTCGGTGCACTACGGCGCGCCGGGCGCGTTCGCGGACTACAGCGGCAACCGCGTCGTGGGCGTGCCGGAGATGACCTACGCCGTGGCCGTGGAGCTGGCGCCACCCGGCTGGCGGCCCCTGCGCCTGCGCTTCGGCGTCCAAGGGATGTCGTCCTACTTTGCCGACGACGCGAACCAGGTGCAGGTGCCGTCCTATCGGATCGCGACGGCGACGGTGGGGACGGACCAGCCGGTCGGGATCGGCGGCGGGCTGGGCGTGACGGGCTTCGTCACCGTCGCCAACCTGTTCGACCGGCGCTACATCGGGTCGGCGTTTCTCAATCCGGACGTCGTGGCGGGCGAGGCGGTGGCGTTCGAGCCCGGGTTGCCGCGGCACGTGGTGGTGGGGGTCACGCTCACGACTCGATAATCCGTGTCCTAAAGGACCGGCTCGGCCACTGCGCACGCCCTTAAGGGCGCGTGTCTTGACCGAGCCGGCGCTTTAGCGCACGGACACGGCGTCGGTCGCGTCGCTTAGAATCTCCCAAATCCGGTCCACCCACTCGCGGTGCTCCGGCTTCATCAGGACGGAGCGCAGGCAGGTGAGCGTCGGCCGATCCCGCTCCATGCGGCCCAGGTCGAAGAACTCCACCGGCAGCTCAGCCAAAGCGAGGTGTAGCCCGCGGCGGGCCGCCTCGTCGAACAGCGGGCGGGCACGCGCCGACGCGTCGCTCACCGTCCGGGCGCGCGGGGCCCAGACCAGGATGTCCAGCTCCGGCGGCGCCGCGGTGACGAAGCGCCGGTCTTCCTTCAACCGCTCGTACAGCGCCAGCGCCGCCTTCCGGCCGGACGCGAGGCCGTGCGCGAACTCACCATCCGCAACGAGCGGGAACAGCCGGTGCGTGGCCCACAGCGCGACCGCGGCGGCCCCCGGCCGCGAACATTCCAGGCTGATCTCGCCCAGGTGCAGGTCGCCGGAGGTGAAATAGGTGTAGGGTGAGTCGTGCCGGTAGAACCGCCCGACCTCGGGATCGCGGAACAGCACGCAGCCGCAGCCGTACGGCTGCAGCCCGTGCTTGTGCGGGTCGATCACGATCGAGTCCACCTCGCTCAGCCGATCGTAGGCGCGGCGCGTATCGGCGGCGAGGTTCGCGGCCAGTGTGAAGTAGCCGCCGTACGCGGCATCGGCGTGGACCCGGAAGGCGTACCGGTCCCGCAGCGCGAGGATCTCAGGGAGCGGGTCCACGGCGCCCGTTGCCGTCGTGCCGATGGTGGCGACGACGGTGCCGACGCCGCCGGCGGCGAGGCGGCGGTCCAGAGCCGCGACGTCCAGGCGACCGCGCCAGTCGCACGGGATCGTCTCGAACGCGAGGCCCAGGACGCCGCTGATCCGCTGGTGCGTGTAGTGCGCCTGGGTCGAGGCGACGATCGTCGTGCCGGGATGCCGCCGTCCCGCCACCCACAGCGCTTCGAGATTCGCCACCGTGCCGCCGCTCGCGAGGTGGCCGAGGTGCGTGTCCCACCCGACCATCCGGGCGATCTCGGCGACGGCTTCCTTCTCCATTGCCGAGCTGGCCCGCCCGCCGTCCAATGCGTGGTTGTTGGGGTTGATCCATTGGGCGAGCGCGTACGCGAGGCGCGCCACGGGGTGCGGCGGCTTGATCATCTGGCCGGCGTACAGCGGGTGGAAGTAGGGGTAGTTGTCCTTCAGGAGCTCGGCGACCTCGGTCAAGACCTGCGCGATCGCCGCCGCGTCGTGGACGTCGCCGGCGGGGGGAAGGTCCGCGAAGCCGGCGCGGAGGCGCTCCAGCGCGGCGTCCCCCCCGAGCGGATCGGTCAAGGCTCCGGCGCCTCGTGCCCGATCGCCTGGAGATAGGTCCGATCCCACGCCGCCGGGATGCTTTCCCGGGGCGAGTAGGGACCGGGAGAGTACGCGCGCGAGCTCACACCGAGCTGGCTGCGCTCGCAGATATGCCAATCCTGCCGGTTGGTCCGGTCCCAGAATTCCTCGGCGTCCTGGATGTTGTAGCCGGCGGCCGCGGGGGCGTCGGGGTGCACCATCCACTCGCACACGACGCGGGACTCGAGCGGCGCCTGCGGCCACACCGTGTAGAACACGGCGTAGTCGGGATGCAGGCTGAGCATCATCGTCGGGAACAGCGCGTAGTAAAACGCGCGGTGCCGGTCCTCAGCCGAGAGATCACCGAGCGGCAGGGCGCAGGCGCGCCCGCTGATCGTCGCGCTCTCGTGCGGCGCCTTGATCTCCATGTAGCCGCCCAGGAACGGACCAGCGACCAAGTCGTTCGCGCCGCTCGTGTAGGGGAGTTTGGTCGTGAGCTCGGGATGAATCGTGGGGCAGTGCAGGCACTCGTTGAAATTCTGGAGAATCAACTTCCAGTTGGCCCGCACCTCGTACTCGATCCGCCGCACGCTGCGCAGCGCCGGAAGATTGTAGCGGGCGAACCGTCCCGCGAGTCGGCCGAACGCGCGCGCCAACGGCTCGGCGGCGGGGTCCAAGTTCGCGAACAGGAACCCCTCCCACTCGGCCAGCGCCACGGCGTGCAACGGGTAGTCCTTCTTGTCGAAGCCTTGGGCCTCGTGCATGTGCGGCGCGCCGATCAGCCGCCCGTCCAACGCGTAGGTCCACGCATGATAGGGGCACTGAATCGTCTCGGAGAGCTTGCCGCTCGTCGCCTCGCATAGCCGCGTGCCGCGGTGGCGGCACACGTTGTAGAACGCGCGCCGCTCGCCCGACTGGTCGCGCAGCACGATGATGCTCTCGCCGGCGATCTCCACCAGCATGTAGTCGCCGGGCGCCGCCAGCGCGTCGGCCCGGCCGACGCAGATCCAACTGCGGCAGAAGATGCGCTCTTGCTCCAGGGCGAGCACCTCCGGGGCCGTGTAATACCGCCCGGGCAGCGTGCGTGCGCCCTGGCGATAACTCTCGGTCGTCTTGAGGAAGCTCGGCATCGCTCAGCTCCGCACCTTTTCCTGGAGGATGACACGAGCGGCGTTGCGGCCCGCCGCGCCCGCGATCCCGCCCCCGGGGTGGGTTCCCGGACCGCAGAGATACAGGCCATCGATCGGCGTGCGGTAGCGGCTCCAGCCAGGCACGGGACGCATGAACAGAATCTGGTCGAGCGTGAGCTCGCCGTGGTAGCAGTGGCTTCCGGGCGTCTCGAGGCTGACCCGGCCGGCGGGAACGCCGAGCGCGGCGGCGACCGCGCCGGCGAGCGCGGGGTCCGCGGCCGGCACGTACTGCACGTGCAACTCCACGCGGCCGTTCTCAGCGCAGGCCTCGACATACGGACGGGCGGAGGTCCGGCCGTACTTGGCGTCGTCGTAGGCGCGCTCCAGGTAGTCGAGGGACGGCGCGATGCACAGCACGCGGAAGTCGGCGGGGCGATCGAGCGCGAGCGTCCCCCGGACCACTACGGCGCGGGCCTTGATATTCCCCACGGCGCGCACGAACTCCGCGTCGAGGTGGGGCTTCAGCGGTTCGAAGGTGACCCGGGGATCGGCGCTCGAGACGACGAGCGGGGCGTCGATCTCGTCGCCGCTCGAGCCGAGCCGCACGTCGGCCGCGCGGCCATCCTTCCCCAGAAGAACCAGGGGCCCGTCGCCGAGGCGGATCTCCACGCCGGGCAGCGCCGCCAGGACCTGCCCGATGTTGGAGCGCGGCGGGCGGAACACCCCCGCCGGACTGCCCACGTGATGGTGCAGGAAGTTGAAGGCCGTGCCGCCGGCGCGTGGGCCCTGCCGCAGATGCCACACCCCCGCCGCGCCCAGCACACCCTTCAGGGTGTCGTTCTCGAACCAGTCGTCCAGCAGCTCGGCGACCGACATGGGAAGGATGCGCAGCAGATCGATCACGGTCTGCTTGCCCAGGCGCCGGACGTGGAGGCCGAGCCCGGCGAGACTGAGCAGCTCGCCGATCTGGCGCGTCTCGACGTCCGGCGCCGGCTGGACGTATAGCCGCTCGAGCACGCCCGCGAGCCGCCGCATGCGCGCGCAGAACTCCGGCCACCGGGCCGCGTCGGTGGGGCTGACCCGGCGGATATTCTCGACCGACTGCCCGATGTCCCGGCGCAGCTCGAGCCGGCCGCCGCCGTCCAGGGGCGCGGCGATCCACGGATCGGGCTGCTCGATGCGCAGCCCCGCGAGTTCCAGGTCGCGGACGATCTGGGGCGGCACCCACCCCACGTCCAGCCGGGACTCCGGCGCTTCCCGTTGCTCCACTACGAGGACGCGGCGCCCCGCGCGGGCCAGATAGTGCGCGGCGACGAGGCCGTTCACGTCCGCGCCGATCACGATCGCGTCCCAGCGGGCAGCCGCGCTCACGCGCCGTCTCCGAGCACCGCGAGCGCGGCGAGCCGGCCGGAGGCGCCCATGATTCCGCCGCCCGGGTGCGTGCCCGCGCCGCACTGATAGTAGCTGCGTACCGGCGTCCGGAACTTGGCCCACCCGACTGCAGGCCGGAGGAAAAACAGCTGCTGCAACGTGAGCTCGCCCTGGAAGATATTTCCCTCCGACAGGCCCGTGATGCGCTCGATGTCGGCCGGGGTGAGCACCTGGCGGTGGAGGATGTGCGACTTGAGGCCCGGCGCAAAACCCTCGATGGTGTCGATCACCGCGTCGCCGAACGCCTCGCGCTTCGCGTCGGTCCAGCCGCCGTTCAGGTGGTACGGGGCGTACTGCACGAAGACCGACATCACGTGCTTGCCCGGTGGAGCCATCCCGGGGTCGATCATCGAGGGAAACACGATGTCCATGTACGGCCGGCGCGAGAACTCGCCGTACTTGGCGTCGTCGTAGGCGCGCTCGACGTGCGCGAGGCTGGGGCTGATGGAGATCGCGCCGCGGTGGTGGCGTCCCACGCCGGGCATGCAGGTGAAGCTCGGGAGCGCATCGAGCGCGACGTTCACCTTGCCCGACGAGCCGCGGAACTTGAAGCGCCGGATGTCGGCGACGAACTCCGCTGGCAGCTCCCGCTCCTCGACGAGCTCGAGGAACGTGCGCCGCGGATCGAGCCCCGACACCACGACGCGCGCCGATAGCTCGTCGCCGTTCTCGAGCGCCACGCCGGTCGCGCGGCCGCCCTTGACGAGCACGCGTGCGACGGCCGCGTCGCAACGGATCTCGGCGCCGAAGCTCCGCGCCGCCGCCGCAATCGCGTCGCTGATGGCGCCGGTGCCGCCCTTGGCGAATCCCCAGGCGCGGAACACGCCGTCCAGCTCCCCCATGTAGTGATGCAGCAGGACATACGCCGTCCCCGGCGACCGCGGCCCGAGGAAAGTCCCGATGATCCCGCTGGCCGACTTCGTGGCTTTCAACACGTCGGTCTCGAACCACTCATCGAGGAAGTCCGCCGAGCTCATCGTCATCAGCTTGACGAGCGCGTGGAGGCGCTCGGCGCCGAGCCCGCGGAAGTGGCGTCCCAGGCGGAGCAGGGCGAGAAGATCGCGCGGATCGAGCGAGGTCGGATCGGGCGGCACCATCGCGAGGATCGGGCGCACGGCGTGCGCCATATGATGCATCAGGTGGCCGTACTCGTCGTAGGCCTCGGCATCGCGGGGCGAGTGGCGATACAGCTCGCGGCGCGTTTCGTCGTGATCGCCCCACGCCGCGAGGTAATCGCCGTTCTCCATCGGTGTGACCGTGCTCTCGAGCGGCAGGACGTGGAGCCCGTGCCGCGGCAGGTCCAGGTCGCGGATGATCTCGGGGCGGAGCAGGCTGACGACGTAGGAGAACATCGTGAATTTGAAGCCCGGGAACACTTCTTCGGTGACCGCGGCACCGCCGACGCGCGGCCGCTTCTCGAGCACCAGGACTTTTTTCCCCGCGCGGGCCAGGTAGGCCGCGGTGACGAGGCCGTTGTGCCCGCCGCCGATGACGATCGCGTCGTAAGTGACGGGGGGGGCCATCAGGCGCGCTTCCTGTCGGGGTTGAAGAACGGCAGCTTGGTCACGCGGGCGGCCGCGCGCTTGCGGTGGTGCTCGACGGTGATCTCCATCTCCAGCGCCGTCCCCGGCGCCGCGAACGGCGCCTCGAGATGCGCCAGCGCGATGTACTGCTTCAAGAGCGGCGACCATCCGCCGCTCGTCGCGTAGCCCACCTGCCGGCCCCCCCCGCCCGTGTAGATCGGCACGCTGGTGCGCCACGCCTGCGTCGGGAGGCGGGGAGGGAGGCCGACTTCGGCATACAGCCGCTCGAGCGATTCCCAGTCGACGGCGAGGCCGGTGAACTGCCACGCGGGGCCGCGCTCCCTCTCCCGTACCAGCGCCGCCTTGCCGTTGAACTGGTCCTTGCCCAGCGCCACGGTCCAGCCGAGTCCCAGCTCGAACGGGGACGATTTTTGCGCCTCGATCAGCGCGTGCCGCGAGGAGAAGTAATCGACCTCGATCAACAACAGCCCCGCCTCGATGCGCGCGACGTCGAGCGCGAGTATCCCGGCGGGGGTGATCCCGTACGGCGTGCCGGTCTCGATCAGTGCGTCCCACAGGGGCAACGCGGCGGCCGAGTCCACCCAGACTTCGTAGCCCAGGTCGCCGGTGTAGCCGGTGCGGGAGATCGTGACGGGGATGCCGCGGATATTGGCGTCCGTGAGATGGAAGTACTTGAGGGTCGCGAGGTCGCGCTGAGCGGCGACCTGGAGAATGGCGCGTGCATTCGGGCCCTGGAGCGAGAGAGCGGCGGTCCGCTCGGACACCTCTTCGATCGTCACGTCGAGTCCGGCGGCGTTCAAGTGCAACCAGCGCAGGTTCGGGTCGGCGGAGGTCATGCGGTAGCGGTGCTCGCCGAGCACGGAGATCGTCCCGTCATCCAGCTGCTTCCCGGCGGCGTCGCACCAGGGCGTGTACAGCACCTGGCCGACTTTGGCCTTGCCGACGTCGCGCGTCACGACGCGGT
>JBGPOM010000075.1:0-7325 GCA_041488075.1 Gemmatimonadota bacterium | reverse complement strand
GGAGCCGGCCGGCAAGCTGGCCGACGCCATCGGCAAGACGCTCGGAGGATTCGCGAAACTGAAGGAGCAGCTCGCCGCGGCGGCAATCGGGCGCTTCGGGAGCGGCTGGGCCTGGCTCGTGACCGCCGCAGGGGGTGGGGGGAGCAAGCTCGAGGTGATCAGCACGGCGAACCAGGACAGCCCGCTGATGGAGGGCAAGACGCCGCTCCTCGGGCTCGATGTGTGGGAGCACGCCTACTACCTCAAGTACCAGAACCGGCGGCCCGACTACGTGGCCGCCTGGTGGAACGTCGTCAATTGGGCCGAGGTGGGACGGCGGTTAACAGATGCGCGTTGAGGATGGGGAGGATCCGGAAGATCCCGCGGTTGTTCTGCGCCCGGTTGAGGATGCCGAGCTGAACGCCCTTGAGCACGCGAGCCGAGTTGTAGATCCCGATCGTCAGGCCCACCTGCGGTCCCATGACGCGGTTGTACGCGCCGATGGACACCCCTCGCAGCTCGCGGGTCCGGAGGTATAGCGCCGTGCTGAAGCCCTGGAGCCTCGGCGCGTCGACGCGATAGCCGGCGAGGGCGACGCCCCGCACGCCCCCGTCGGCTACCACGGCGAGTCCCCCGATCCCGACCCCCGTCAGCGATCCATTGGTCACCGACGCGAGGCCGCCGGCGCTGAGCCCCACCGCGTTCCCATTAGCCACGGTCGCCAGGCCGCCGATGCCGACCCCGGTGAGGTTGCCGTTCGCCACCGTGCCCAGCCCGCTCACGGCGAGCCCGGTCAGGTTGCGGTTCGCCACGGTTCCGAGGCCGCCGATGGCGATGCCCGTCAGGCTGCCGTTCGCCACCGCGCCGAGGCCGCCGATCGCGATCCCCTGCACGTCCCGGTCGGCCACGGCGCCCAGGCCCCCCACGACGACACCGCGGACGTCGCCGTTCGAGACGGCGCCGAGCCCCCCGATCGCGATCCCGCGGATCTCTCCCTCGGCCACGGCGCCCAGGCCGCCGATCGCGATGCCTTCCAGTCGGTCGTTCGAAACGACGCCCAGCCCGCCGACGGTGAGCCAGCGCGCGCGCCGCTGCGCGACGACGCCCCCGACCCCGATGGCGATGCCGTTCAGGTACTCGGCGGCGGGACCGGCGATACCGATGGCCACGCCGTTCACCGTCCCCGACAGCGGCTCGACGGGTTTCCAGATCGTCAGGTTGACGCCGTTGACGCGCTCGAGCCCGGCGTCCTGAAAGTTGATCCGGAGGCCGTTGGTGCGCGCAGCGTTGCCGATGGTGATCCCGTAATCGTGGTAGGTGATGCCGACGTGCCAATGGCCGCGAGGGAGGGGGGTCGAATCTTGGGCGTGCAGCGCGATGGGAGCGAACAGGAGCACGGCGCCGAGGCGAAGCATGGCGCCCCTACGGCGGGAGGCCGGCACGCGTTTCAGTCGTCGAGGGGCATCGCGACGACCTGCGCACCTCCCTCCTCGTCGTAGGACACCGTCACGCGCCACGGCCGGCAGCAGACCTGGCAGTCTTCGACGTACTCCTGCACCGCACCGCCCCCGGCGTCGAGCGCGATGTCGTTCGGCTCGCCGCAATACGGGCACATGACCACGGCTTCCGTCTCGGCGGCCCCGTCGCCCGTGGGGAACTCGTCGTCCAATTCGTCGTCCGCGAAGTCCACCATGACTACCGCCACTCCATGCGCTCGCGCAACGCCGTCACGTGCGCCGTGTGATGCCGGCCGTGCCAGGCGTACAGCGCCAGCATCGCGTCGAGGCTGGGGGTCCCCCACTCCGGGTGCCGGATCGTGCGCGCGAACTGCTGTGGCGTCATTGCCCGGAGCAGCGTGACCCAGCGGCCGTGGAGCGCGTCGAGCAGCGCGAGCGACACCTCGACGGGGGTCGCGGACACCTCCGGCGTCTGCGCCCAGTCCTTTTCTTCGTAGGTCTTGATCGCGGGCGCATCCTCGGTGAGGCCGAGCTTGAACCGGATGTAGGCATTCATGTGGCTGTCGGGGAGGTGATGCACGAGTTGGCGCACGGTCCAACCGCCGTCGCGATAGGGCGTATCGAGCTGCACCGGAGTGAGACCGGTGACCGCCCGGCGGAAATGCCCGGGCGCCGCCGCGACCTGCTCGATGCAGATCGCCCGCTGGTCCCCGGTTAGGCTCGGCACCTGGGTGAATCTGCCGATCGGATAGCGCGGATCACTCATAGACGCGGCGAACGAAGCAGATGCACCGTGGAAGCTCCGAGAAGGACCGGCAACGAAGATAGACGCGCCTGGCGCGGGTCGGCTAGGCTCGGCGCGCGCGGACTGCCGACTTAAGGCTCGATGCGCCACCCCGTGCTCAGCTCGGTCGAGCCCCACTTGAACCGGAGCGCGCCGCGCAGGTCGGCATAGCCCGTCGTCGGCTGGGCGGCGTCCGGAACCAGGTAGATCGTGAGCGAGCCTTCCGGCTCGGCTAGCGTCCGGCTGGCGAGCGGCACCCGGCCCAGGTCGCGCGTCGCGTCGTAATCGGTGCCCCACTGCGCCGTGCCGCGATTCACGATGAGCTGCCACCCGGCCCGGGTGTAGAGGACGAACAGCGAATAGTCCCCCCGCGGCAGCTTCAGGTCGCCGAGGGTGATGTCGAGATCGGTATGGAGCGTGGTGGCCATGTTGGCGCCGAAGCGCCACACGGTGTCGAGCGGGATGAGGCCTCCCTCCACCCGCCGCCCGCGGGCGTGTGGCTGGCCGTAGGAGATCGCGATGCGCGAGGGGCCCGACAGGCTCGCGTCCTCCTCGTACCACCGCGTGCCGATCCGCCGGGCGTTGAGATGCACTTCGACCGTCGCGAAGCTGCTCGCGGCGATGCGCAGCGGCGTCGCCGGGGTTTGGGCGGCGCCGGCGGGCGGCACGAGCAGCACCCCAGTGAACAACAGGGCGAGTGGAAAGCGGGGCGTCACGACGTCTCCAGGGAATTGGCCGTGCGATGGAGCCACGACTGCACTCACAACACAACGACCCGGCTGTCAACAAACCTGTCGACCGCCGCGGGGCTCCGCCAGATAGAGCGTCCTACGCGATTAGCCGGACGGCCGCGGGCGCGTCGTTGGCGGGGGCCAGCGCCCCAACGGGGGCCAGCGCCTCGACGAGGGCGATGTACACCCGATCCGACCACCAGGCCCGACAGCGCGTGATCTCCGCCATGGCCGCCGCGCCGGTCATCGCCTTGCGGTAGGGGCGCGAGCTGGTGAGGGCGTCGTACACGTCCGCGATGCCCACGATCTGGGCGGAGAGCGGAATCTCCTCGCCGCGCAGGCCGTCGGGATAGCCGGTGCCGTCGTAGCGCTCGTGGTGCCAGCGGATGATGGGCTTCAAGTCCCAGGGAAACTCGACCTTGGCGAGCAGCTCGATGCCCCACATTGGATGCATCTGCACCGTCTCAAACTCGTCCCGCGTCAGCGGGCCGGGTTTGCGCAGGAGCTCGTGCGGGACCCGCACCTTCCCCAGGTCGTGCAAGTAGGCGCCCAGCCGGACGGTGGTCAGGGCATCCTCGTCCATGCCGAGGGCGCGCGCCACCGCCACGGCGTGCCGCGCCACGCGTTCGCAGTGGCCAAAGGTATAGGTGTCGGCGGACTCGATGGACTGCCCCCACTCGCTCACCACGGCGACGTAGGCCGTCTCGAGCTGAGCCATCTTGCCGTCGACGTGAACCAGGTCGACGCGCGCGTCGAGCCGGCCGAAGAGGCGGTGGGCGGCGTTGAGGAGCGAAAGCGCCTCCTGGTTCCGGCCCATTCCCTGATAGAGGAGGGCCAGCTCGCGCGACGCCTCGGCCTCGTGCAACACGGAGCCCGCGCGCACGGCCAGCTCGATCGCCGAACGGAGCCGCGCTTCGGCGAGCGCCGGCCGGCCGGTCTCGCGGTACACCATCCCGAGGACGCGATACGCGCCCGCTCTGTCGCTGATCACATCGAGTCGATCGAAGGCGGCGAGCGCGGCCTCGGCGTTGAGCCGTGCGTCTTCGTAGCGCCCGCGCAAGACGTGCACGTCGGCGTGGTTGACGAGGCACAGCCCCTGGAGGTGCACGTCGTGCGCGCGCTCGGCGATCTCGTAGCTGAGCCGGAAGAAGCGCTCCGCTTCGTCGAATTGCTCGCGGTCCGCGCTCGCCATGCCGAGGTTGTGGTAGGCGATCGCGCAGCCGTGCTCGTCATTCGACGCGCGGTAGTCGTCGAGGGACCGCGCGTAGTGCGCCAGGGCCTCGTCGAAGTCGCCCTGGATGTTCGCGAGGATGCCGAGGTTCTGCTCGACGCGCGCGCGCAACCCCCGGCTCTGCTCCCCCAGCTCCACGGCATGGAGGAAATGCACGCGGGCCTCGGCGAGGGCCCCCGCCTCCAGGTCGATCCCGCCCAGCGTGTTGAGCGCCTCCGCCGCGAGCAGGTCATTCTCGGCGTCCCACGCGACGGCGAGGCTCCTGCGGCACAGGGCGCGCGCGTCGGCCGATTCGCCCCGGTGGTTGCGGATGATGGCGAGACGGCGCAGCGCCTCAGCCAGCACCCCCCGCTCTCCCACCCGCTCCGCTTCGGCAATCGCCCCTTCGTACGACGCGATGGCCTCCGAGATGCAGGCTGCCCGCTCCTGCGCGCGTGCTTCGTGGAGCAGGTCCGCCGCCGGGCGCGCCGGCGCACGCGCACCCGCCGCGATCGGACCCGCCATCGGCGCCGACCGCCGATGGGTCCACCGCGCGGCCGCCGTCATGACTGACCGAGCGTCTCGTTCTTCGGGATCGAGCGGTCCCGGTTTCGCATCGCCGCGCCCCGATCCGCAGGCGTCGGCGGGTTCTCCGGCTGCGCGCGGCGCAGCTCGGGCGTCCCGAGGTCCGGATGCGCCAACAGGGCGTCCAGCTTCTCAACGTCTACCATCGCGCCCAGCCGGTGGAACGTCGCGCGGGCCGCCCGGGCCGTCTGCTTCGCGGCCGCGACGTCGCCCTCGCGGGCCAACAGATACGCGAGATCACGCTGCGCACTCGCGACGAGCAGCGGCCGCACGTGCTCCGTCGCACGCTCGATGACCTTGCGCAGCGTGTCTTCGGCGTCCTGCGTCTTCCCCGCGACGCCCAGCGCCAGGGCGAGGATCCGCAGGTCCTCCGTTTCGCGGATCGCGTCCTTCAGCTCGCGGTGCACCGCCAGCGCACGCTCCACTTCCAGAACGGCAAGCCCGGACTCACCCCGCATGACGCGGATTTCCGCGCGTCCGGCGAGGGCCTGGGCCGTAAGCCGCTCGTCGCCCAACCGCCCGGCCTCCCGCACCGCGGCGTCGGCGGCCTGCATCGCGAGGTCCAGATGCCCCTGCTCGCGGTAGGTGATCGCGAGATTGTGCTGCGACTCGGCGATGCCGCGGTCGTGGCGCGCCGCCTGGTACGCGGCGATCGCCCGGGTGTATGCACCGACCGCCCGGGGGTAGTCTCCCTGCATGTTCGCGATGATGCCGAGGTTGTTGGCGCACCGGCCCAACGTGGCCATATCGTTGTCTTGCATCGCCTCTTCTTGCGCCCGCGTGAAGAAGAGCGTGGCCTGGTCGATGCCGCCCCGCTCCAGCGCGATGGCACCGCACACGTTGAGCGCCCGCAGTTCCAGCCTCCGATCGCCCAGGACCCGCGCCCGCGACAGCGCGACCAGGGCCCACTGCTGGCCCAGGTCCAGCCGCCCCAGCCGGCTGTGCCCGATGCTGTTGAGCAGGGCCAGCATGGGGGACTGCTCGAGCTCACTCGCCGAGCGCCCGGCCAGGTACGTGAGCAGCTCGGGGTAGCGTCCCGCATCGGCCAATTCCTGCGCCGCGTGCAGCGAGGCAAGTGACCCGCGCAGCTCGGCCGAGAAATCGTCGCCCCACTCCTGGGCGGCCAGATTGCGGATTTCCGCTTCGGCTCCAAGCTGCGCGAAGACGGCCTTCGCCGCCCGCGCCGCCGCCTGGGCTTCGACGTGCCGCCCGGTGCGGCGCAGGAGGATGGCAAGGTCCCGCGTCGCCTCGGCCTGGAGCTGTGGCCGGCGGTGCGTCTCCGCCCGTGCGATCACGTCGCGGAGCGTCCGTTCGGCAGCGGCCACGTCCCCCTCGGCCGCCAGCACGAGCGCCGCCACGCGCAGATCCTCGGCTTCGCTGACGGGATTGGGCATGCGGCCACGCATCTCGCGGACCTGGTCGAGGTCCCGCCGCGCCGCTTCCAGCTCGCCCGCAACCACGCGGATCTCCACCCGCCCCCGGAGCGCCAACGCCCGGAGCGCGCGATCCCCCGCCGCCTCGGCCTGCGCCAGGGCCCGGTCGGCCTCTGCCACCGCGCGGTCGAGCGCCCCCTGCTCCCGATACGTGATTCCGAGATTGTGGTGGCACTCGGCGACGCCCTGCGGCAAACCGGCCCGCTCGAAGGCGGCGACGGCGATCTCCCAGGATCCGATGGCCTCCGCGTGCCGCCCCCGCAGGTTGCTGATGATCCCCAGGTTGTTGGAGCAGCGGCCCGTCGTGGCCAGATCCCCGTCCCGGCTAGCGGCCATCAGGGCCTGCGTGAAGTAGTCCGCCGCCTCGTCGAGCCGCCCGCTGACCAGGGCCACCGCGCCCCGAGCATTGAGGGCATGTCGCTCGACGGCCTGCTCGTCCTGCTTGCGCGCCTGGTCCAGGGCCATATCCAGCCAGCGCAGGCCTTCATCGTGCCGCCCGAGCCGCGCATGCGCGGTCCCGTACAGCAGCGCGAGGCTCGGCGAACCCTCGAGCTCGCTCTCCGCCTGCGTCCCGAGGTAATCGACGACCTCGGCGTGGTGGCCGGCCGCGGCGAGCTGCCGGGCCTTCTCGACTACGAGTGACGGCGTGCGCATCGTATCTGTCCCCTTGCCCTCGGGAATATCCTCGGCACCATCGCGCCGGCTTACCAACACACCGCGTACTCCGAGAAGTGGAGCAGGGTGGCCGTCACCCATTGCCCCGTCTCGGTGTGCGACGACGTCTCGCGCCACCGGGCCGCCGGCCTTTCGCGCCGGCCCCAGATGGCGATCTGCTGCGTGAGCCTCTCATCGTCGCCGTCCACGGCCCCGTCGCCGTTCAGATCCGGATCCGCGTTCCCATACCAGATGGCCAGGACCGCCGGGTGCTTTCTCGAGAACACCAGGCCCGATGGCTCGAACTCCACAGAGAAGTCGACCGGATCGATGGTCAGGGTGATGAGAACCGAGTCGCGCGGCCCCAGAATCAGCCCACTGACGCCAGGCCTCACCGCACCCTTCGGGACGTCAAAGCGGAGGAACGGCCGGCTCCTCGAGTGGCCTCGGGCGGGCAGGTAGTCCACCGTGACCGTCGAGGCCTCATCCCTG
>JBGPOM010000074.1:0-7600 GCA_041488075.1 Gemmatimonadota bacterium | reverse complement strand
GTGTTTCTGGACGCCGCCAACGGCGTGATCGCGGAGTACTCCGCGCGGCTCGGGAAGACGCTGGTGACCGCCACGCTGGGCGGCGACCCGGTCTTCCTGCTGACGGCGGCCGACGAGCGCGACGAGGCCGAGTGGCTCGCGGCGGAGTTCGCCCGGCTCGCGTCGGACGGTGACATCCCCTACGAAGGCATGGCGATCCTCTACCGGACCAACGCCCAGTCGCGGCCCTTGGAAGAAGCATTCCGGTTCCGGGGCATCCCCTACCGGCTCGTCGGGGCCGTGAGCTTCTACGAACGACGTGAGGTCAAAGACCTGCTCGCCTACCTCCGCCTGATTGCCAATCCCGCGGATGACGAGGCCTTCCTGCGGGTCGTGAACGTCCCCCGCCGCGGCATCGGGGACGCGTCGCTCGCCCTGCTGGTGCAGGCGGCCGCCACGTGGCGAAAGCCCTTGCTCGAGGTCGCGCGTGGGGCGGCCCGGGTCGCGGAGCTGCGACCCAACGTACGCGACGCCTTCACGGGGGTGGCGGCGCTGGTGGACCGGCTGCGAGACGCGGCTGGCCAGGCCGATCCCGCCACGCTGCTCGAGGCGGTGCTGGCCGCGACCGGCTACGAACAGTACCTGGCCGAGGAGGGCGCGGAGGGGATCGAGCGGATCGAGAACGTACGGGAGCTTGTTGCCGGCGCGGCGGCGTGGGCCGAAGTGCAGGACCCTCAGGTGGCGGCCGAGGGCGGCGGGACGCCGGTGGAGCGGTACCTCACGCAGGCGGCGCTCGTCACCGCGGTGGACGAGGAGCAGGGCACGACGGGCGTGACGCTGCTCACGGCGCACATGGCGAAGGGTCTCGAGTGGCCCGTCGTGGCGCTCGCCGGACTCGAGGACGGGCTGTTCCCACTCGGCCGCGCAGTCGGGGAGCCGGGCGGTGTGGAAGAGGAGCGGCGTTTGTGTTACGTGGGACTCACGCGCGCGCGCGAAAAGTTGTATCTCTCATGGGCGCGCACGCGTTACCGCAACGGCCGCCTCGATCTCGCGGAACCCTCGCGGTTTCTCGAAGCGGTGCCGCCGCAGGTGGTGGAGGAGCGGAGCACGACGCCGTTGTGGGAGCGCTCCCCGCGCGCGCGGCGCGCCGCTCCGGCCCGTCGCGCCCTGCCGGAGATCGCGTTTCCCGAAGAGGCATCGCAGGACGCTCCGCGCTACGTGCAGGGGGAACGGGTCCGCCACCGCAAGTTCGGCGGGGGCATCGTGCGCGCCGTGGCCGGGCAGGGCAAGGGCCTCAAGGTGACCGTCGAGTTCGACGATCAGGACATCGGCACGAAACAGCTGCTCGTGGCCTACGCGGGCCTCGAGCGCGACTGGGAGGGGGGAGGAGAGAGTCCATGAGCGTTACGCGGGATGACGTGTTGCGCATCGCGCGGCTGGCCGAGCTCGAAGTGGAGGAAGCGGCGCTCCCGGCCCTCGCCGAGCAGATGTCGCGCATCCTCGACTACGTGGCACAGCTCAGCGCCGCCACGGCGAGCGACGGCCTGCGGCCCTTCGTGCCCGGGCCCGACGCGATCCGGTTCCGGGCCGACGAGGTGAAGCCCTGGCCCCTCGCCGTCGGGCCCGAGAAGCTCGCGCCGGCGTTCAAGGACGGGTTCTTCGTCGTGCCGAAACTCGGCCAGTTCGACGAGCCGGAGGCGTCGTGAGCGAAGCCAAAGCGGCGGCCGATCGCCTGGTCAAGGCCAAGCGGCTCAACGCGCTGCTCACGCCCGTCCAAGAGCTGCGCAAGGCGCTCGCCGAGCAGGCGGCCGCCGCCCGGCCCACGGGCGTGCTCTACGGGATGCCGGTGGCGGTGAAGGACAACATCTGCACCCTCGAGTTCACGACGACCTGCGGCTCGAAGATCCTCGAGGGGTATCGCGCTCCCTACGACGCCACGGTGGTCACGAAGCTGAAGGCTGCCGGGGCGCTGATCGCCGGCAAGACGAACTGCGACGAGTTCGCGATGGGGTCGTCCACCGAGCATTCGGCCTACGGACGCACCCTGCACCCGCTCGACAAGACGCGCGTGCCCGGCGGCTCCTCGGGCGGGTCGGCGGTGCTGGTGGCCGCTGGGGCGGTGCCCGCGGCGCTCGGGTCGGACACCGGCGGCTCGGTGCGCCAGCCGGCGTCGTTCTGCGGCGTCGTGGGGATCAAGCCCACCTACGGCCGCGTCAGCCGCTACGGCCTCGTGGCGTTCGGCTCCTCGCTCGACCAGATCGGCGCGTTCGGGCGCAGCGTGCACGACGCGGCGCGCGTCCTGTCGGTGATCAGCGGGCGGGATCCCAAGGACGCCACCTGCGAGGATCGCGACCCGCTACGGCTGCCCACGGTGCCCGAGTCGCTTCAGGGGTTCGTGATCGGCCTGCCGCGCGAGTATTTCCCGCCCGATCTCGATCCGGCGGTGCGGCGCGCGTGCGACCGGGCGGTGCGCCTGATGAGGGAGCAGGGGGCAGCGGTACGCGAGGTGTCGCTACCGCACACCCAGTACGCGGTGCCGACCTACTACGTGATCGCGCCGGCGGAGGCGTCGTCCAACCTGGCGCGCTTCGACGGCGTGCGCTACGGCCCCCGTGCCCAGGGCGCGACCGACGTGCGGGCGCTGTACCGGCGCACCCGCGGCGAGGGGTTCGGCCCGGAGGTGCAGCGCCGCATCCTAGTGGGCACGTATGTGCTCTCGGCCGGGTACTACGACGCCTATTATCGCCGGGCGCAGCAGATGCGGGCGCTCATCGCCCAGGATTTCCGCAACGCCTTCGACCGCGGCGTGGACCTGCTGTTCACCCCTACGACGCCCACCACGGCGTTCAAGGCGGGGGACAAGCTCGACGATCCCGTGTCCATGTACCTGTCGGACATCTTCACGGTGACCGCGAACCTCGCCGGGCTCCCCGCCGTCTCGGTGCCGATCGGCCGCGTGAAGGGGCTGCCGGTGGGCGGGCAGTTCATCGGGCAGGCGTTTCTCGAGGACGAGATGCTCGAGGCGGCGTACGCGCTCGAGCGCGCCGTGTCCGCAACGGAGGAAGCCTGATGGCCGGCTGGGAAACCGTCATCGGGCTCGAGACGCACGTGCAGCTGCGGACCGCCTCGAAGATGTTCTGCGGCTGCTCGGCGGCGTTCGGCGCGGCGCCCAACACGCACGTCTGCCCGGTCTGTCTCGGCCTCCCCGGGGCGCTCCCCGCGCCCAACGGCGAGGCGCTGAAGCTCGCCGTGCGCGCCGCGCTCGCCCTCGGGTGCACCGTGCACGCGAAGAGCAGGTTCGCGCGCAAGAACTACTTCTATCCCGATCTGCCCAAGGGCTACCAGATCTCGCAGTACGAGCAGCCGCTCGCGACCAAGGGGTCGCTTTCGTTTCTGGCGCACGAGCGCGGGCTGGTCACCGCCACGATCGTGCGGCTGCACGTCGAGGAAGACGCCGGCAAGTCGCTGCACGACCGCTTCCCCAAGGCGACGGCGGTGGACCTGAACCGCGCCGGCGTGCCGCTCGTCGAGATCGTCACGGGCCCCGACTTCCGCTCCCCGCAGGAAGCCCGCGCCTACCTGCAGACGCTGAAGCAGGTGCTCGAGTACATCGGGGTCTCCGACTGCGACATGGAAAAAGGGAGCCTGCGCGTCGACGCGAACGTCTCGGTGCGCCGCGCGGGAGAGGACGCGCTCGGCGTCAAGACCGAGGTGAAGAACATCAACTCCTTCGCCTATGTCGAGAAGGCGCTGGGAGTGGAGCGCGATCGCCAGATCGCCGTGCTCGAGGGGGGCGGGGTCGTCACGCAGCAGACGATGCTGTACGACTCGAAGGACAATGCCGTGCGGCCGCAGCGCTCGAAGGAAGAGAGCCACGACTACCGCTATTTCCCCGAGCCCGACCTGCCGCCCCTCGTGCTCACCCCCGAGTTCGTCGCGGAGCAGCAGAACCTGCTCCCCGAGCTGCCGGCGTCGAAGCGCGAGCGCTTCGTCGCACAGTACGGGTTGCCGCGCCAGGACGCCGCGGTGCTCACCGCGGGTCGGTCCGTGGCCGACTACTACGAGGGCGTCGTGCACGCCGGCGCCGAGGCGAAGGCGGCGGCGAACTGGGTCATGGGCGAGGTGCTGGCGGATGCGAAGGACCACGGGGAGGCGCTGCGGGTGCCGGCGGCGTCGCTGGCGCAGCTGATCGGGCTCGTCAAGGGCGGCACGCTGTCGCATCAGGCGGCGAAGCGCGTCTTCGGCGAGCTCGCGAACCGCGGTGGCGATCCGCGCACCGTCGCCGAGGCGCTCGGCGTCATTCAGGTCGCCGACTCGAACGTCGTGGCGGGGTGGGTGTCGGAGGTGCTGGGCGCGCACGCCACGGAGGTGGGCCGTTACAGGAGCGGCGAGACCAAGCTCATGGCGTTTTTCGTGGGGCAGGTGATGAAAACGTCGAAGGGGAAGGCCGATCCCAAGTTGGCCCAGCGGGTGCTCGAGGAGAAGCTCGCCTCCTAGCGATCCCTCCACGGCCGCTGCGCCTTCGACTCGTACCAGTAATCGAGCGACGGCTGCGGCAGCCCGAAGTGCTGCTCCGCCGTCTCCTCCATCCGCCCGGACTCGTGACGCGCGCCCTCGTGCAGCGCCTGGCGCCGCATCCGCTTCGCCAGCCGCAACGCCTGCTCCCCTGCCGGATCGAGGCGTCGCGCCGCCGAGTCCTTCTCCCCCAGCATCTCCATCACGTACTCGAACGCCACCGCCATGTGCCGCTCCACGTCGGAGTCGGGCAGGTCCCAGCGGCTGTTCTCGGCGATCATCTGGAACGCCCACTGCCAGCTCTGACTCTCCGTGAGGTGGACCATCCCGCGGAACAGCCGGCGGCTGGTGCGCACGCTGAACAGCGTGGGAGACAGTATCCCGTCCAAGTGAGTATCGCTCTGCGTGTGGTCCTGGAGAATCACGTCGCGCGCCTCGCGCGCGTACGCGTCACCCAGGTGCGTCTCGAAACGGCTCTCCCAGTACGAATGGCCGAGGGCGGTGGTGCTGGTCGTGACCACGAGCTGGCGCGGCACGAAGAAGTTGTGGGCCACCGCATCGGCGGCGAGATGGGAGAGATACCCGAGGCCGAAGGCGCGCAGCGGATCGGTGGGGGCGAGATCGAAGATCTCCTGGCCCACGTGCCAGGCGTGGCAATGCCGCCCCACGGGCGCGTACTTCTTTGCCATCGAGGTGTCGGCGGCGATGTTGCCGTAGAGGAAGTCGTACGGGAAGGCGCGCAGCAGGTCGGTGACGGAAGCGGGAAGTTGGTGCAGGTTCGCCAGCACCGACTCGCCCAGGAAGATGTGCGTCCCCGGCGTCCAGGCGTGCGCCACGCCGGGCAAGAGCACGAGTGCCAGGACGGCGAGCAGCGCCGCCGCGCCCAGCCGTCTCATTTCCGCTTCTTCTTGCCCTTCAGGACCTTGCGCCCCCACTGCCAGAGCGACAAGCCGCGACGCACGTTCCGGATCGTGGCCGCGGCGTCCACCACGGTCTCCTCCATTTCCTCCTGCACCACCTCGACGAGCGCGTCCAGGTCCGACAGCCGTTGCTCGGCGGCGTCGGCGGCGCGCACGATGCGCAGCCGGATGTCGCGCGACGTCCCGACCAGCGCGTCCGCCTCGCCCTTGATGGCGCCGATCAGCTGGCGCACGTCGTCGATGGCGGGACCGGCCATCTGCTCGATCGCCCGCACGAAGGCATGCACGCGGAGCAGGGAAATGACCGATGACACGGCCAAGACAATGGCCGCCAGGGCGATGACCGTGAGACTGAGCGCCGAGACGACGCCAACCCAGGCAGGGAGCATCATTTAACCTCGACAAGTGCCGGGCGCAGCGCCAGGCCCAAGAGCGGCCCGGTGATCGCCTGTGCCAACGCCACGCCCAGCAAGACGGTCGTGAGGATCGTACCGGCGCCGGCATACACCAGGTTGAAGCTCAGGCCCAGCGCCACGGCGACGCTCCCCTGCGCCACGGTGGCCAGGCCGAGGTTCGGGGGTACATCCGCGACGTGGAGCCACTCCCGCCCGTATCGCACGGCGGCCCAGCGGGTCGCGATGCGCACCACGCCGAGCAGCAGCGCCGCGAGGAGGAGCCACACCGTCGAGAGATTCAGGAGCGCCCCGGCCAGGATGAGGACCACCGTGTAGAGCGGGTGCTCCCAGGCGCGCAGCAACGCTTGCACCCGGCGCTTGCGAGGCGAGAGATTGACGATCAGCGCCGCCGCCAGCGCGCACACCACGAACGGCGACGCGTCGGCTGCGTACCCGACTCCCGCTCCGAACAGCATCGCGCCCAGCAGGTCGAGCTCCACCTCCCGAGGTTCGGAGCGCAAGCGCGACAGCCAGAGAAACAGCACGCCGACGCCCCCGCTCGCCGCTACCGCGACCGCCACCCAATGCGCCCACCCGAGCGCCACGCCCGCGAACGGCTGGTGGGGATGATGGAGCCCGAGGGCGAGGGCGAAGATCAACGCGCCGAACGTCGTGTCGAGCAGGGCGGCGAGCCCCAGGGTGCGCGCGAGCGACCTGCGCACTCCCGCGGCGCGGGCGACCAGCGCCACAGCGCCGGGTCCCGAGATCGTGGCCGCGGCGGCGAGGGTGAGCAGGGCAGGGAGGGTGGGACGCCAAGCCGCCGCGAGGGCCGGCACCGCGCGGGCGAGGAGCCAGGCGGTGAGGGCGGTGAGTACGAGGACCGCCGCGGCCTGGAACGCCGCGAACGCCCACACGCGGCGCGGAATGCGGCGCAGCAAGCGCCACTCGAGCTGCGCGCCGAACACCGCCCCGATCCAGCCGACGCCGAGTGCCGTGACGGGCGCCAGCGCGCGCAGGGTCGAGCGGTCGAGCACGCCCAGCCCCGGGCCGAGCAGCAGGCCCACGAGCACGAGCGGCGCGCCGGCCGCTACACCCCAGTGGAGCGAAAGGCCGTGGCGCAGGTGGGGGAGCGGCAGGCGCGTCACGGCGATGCCGGCCGCCAGGGCGAGCGCCAGCGCAAGCACGGGATTCACGACGGCGAACGTTCGCGAACGCTTGACGCCGGCGCAAGCGGCGCCGTAGCTTGGGCGAACCTATGCCACCGTCGTTCTGCGTCACGGGCGGGCGCGCGCTCAAAGGCACGATCCGCCCCGCCGGCAACAAGAACGCGGCGCTTCCGATCCTCGCGGCTACCCTGCTCGCCGACGGGCCGTGCCGCATCGACAACGTTCCCCACATCCGCGATGTCGAGACCATGCTTGCCCTGCTCGAGCACCTCGGCGCCGCGGTGCGCTGGGAGGGGCCGAACACCGTCCACGTGGACGCGGGGAAAGCGGAGCCGCGCGCCCTGGATCCCGCGCTCTGCGCCAAGATTCGCGCGTCCATCCTGCTGGCGGGGCCGATGCTGGCGCGTTTCGGGCGGGTGAGCCTCCCCCCGCCGGGCGGCGACGTCATCGGTCGCAGGCGCGTGGACACGCATTTCCTCGCCCTTGAGCGCCTCGGCGCCGAGATCACGGTGGGTGACACGTACAAGCTGGAAGGAAAGCTCACGGGCGCCGACATCTTTCTCGACGAGCCGAGCGTCACGGGGACCGAGAACGCACTGATGGCCGCCGTCCTCGCGCGCGGGAC
>JBGPOM010000073.1:0-7607 GCA_041488075.1 Gemmatimonadota bacterium | reverse complement strand
GCGTCGCGATCGGTGTCACGGTCGTGATGGTCATTGGCGCCTTGATCAGCGGGTTCAACAAGGGCATCTCCGACATGCTCGCGTCGCTTGGCCCCAAAACGTTCTGGGTCGGCCGCTACTGGGGCGGCCAGGGCGACGAGGATCCGGAGGACCCGAATCCGTGGCGGCGGCGCCCACCGATCACGGTGGTGGAAGCCGGCCGCCTTGCGCAATTGCCCACGATCGCGTTCGTCGTCGTGGACGAGAACACCTCCGCCGACATCGCGTTCGAGGGCCGCCGCCTGGCCGCCATCAACATCCGGGGCCGCAACGCCGACTGGCCGAAGATCGAAGGCGGGTCCATCACTCCCGGCCGCTCGTTCACCCACCTCGAGGACGCGGCGAACAGCCACGTCGCGGTGGTCAACTCGAAGCTCGCCGAGAACCTGTTTGGACAGCGCGACCCGGTGGGGCGACGCGTCAAGATCGGCGGCCTGCCGTACGACGTGATCGGCGTGTACGACCCCCCACCCCGGCTGTTTGGCGAGTCGGATCGACCGGAAGTCATGGTCCCACACGGGACCTTCCTCAAGGACCTGCCGTACTTCCCCGGCTGGATGGACATGTTCGTCGTGCCGGAGGATTCCGTGTCGGTGGAGCGCGCGATCGACGACGTCACCGTGGCGATGCGCGCGATGCGCGGGCTCCGGCCCGGCCAACGCAACAACTTCGACGCGATCACGCAGGCCGTGTACGTGCAGGCCATCAACAGCTTCACGCTGGTGGCGCGGGTCCTGATGATCGCGCTCTCGATGGTCGGCCTGTTGGTCGGCGGCATCGGGGTCGTCGCCATCATGATGATTTCGGTGACCGAACGCACCCGCGAGATCGGCGTGCGGAAGGCCCTTGGGGCCACGCGCCGTGAGATCCTCTGGCAGTTCCTGGTCGAGGCGGCGACGCTGACGCTCGTGGGCGGCGTCGTCGGCATGGTGGTGGGCTGGCTCATATCGCTGCTGCTCGCCACCGCGACGCCGGTGCCCGCGTACGTGCCCATCGGCTCCGTCATCCTCGCGCTCGCCGCCGCAGCGGTTACGGGTCTCCTCTTCGGCATCTACCCCGCCAGCAAGGCCGCGCGGCTCGATCCGGTGGAAGCCTTGCGGTACGAATAACCGCCCGCCATGCGCTTCTTCGACGCGGTGCGCCTCGCGATCCACACCCTGCGATCGCAGAAACTCAAGAGCGCGTTCTCCGTCATCGGCGTGTTCATCGGCGTCATGTTCCTGATCGCGGTCGTCTCGATCGTCCAGGGCATGAATCGCTACATGACGGACAAGTTTGCGGGCACGCTGCTCGGCGTGAACACGTTCCGGCTGCGGCAATACCCGGATAACCAAATCGGCAATGTCACCGACTCGACCTGGCGCACTTGGGCGCGCCGGCCCCGGATCAGCTACGACGACGCCGAGGCGGTGACGCGGGGCCTCTCGGTGCCGGTGGTGCTCGCGTGGGAATCGAGCACGCGTGCCACGGTCACCTCCGGTCGCAAGCAGGCGAAGGACATCCAGCTCACCGGGGCTACCGCGGACTTCTTCGAGGTCCGGAATCTCCGAATCGAGCAGGGTCGAGCCTTCACCACGCAGGAGGATCAGAACGGCGTCCCCGTGATCGTGCTGGGATACGACCTGGCCGACAAGCTGCTCGAAGGTCAGGACGCGATCGGCCGCGAGGTGCGGATCTTCGATCTTCCGTACCGGGTGATCGGCGTGGTGGAACGGCAGGGCAACCTGCTCGGGATATCGCTCGACAAGTTCGCGGTCGCGCCGGCGTCCTCGCCCGTGAAGCGCTGGGTGAACCCCCCGCGCGTGATCGACGCGCTGGCGGTGAAGGCGGCCTCCCAGGACGACATGCGCGAGGCGATGGCGCAGGCGGAGGCGATCATGCGCAGCCGCCGCCACTTGCGCCCCGGCGACGGCGATAACTTCGCGATGGAGACCGCCGACGAAGTGCTGGATTTCTGGGGGAAGATCAGTACCGTGCTGTTCTATGCGCTCCCCGGGCTCGTCGGAATCTCGCTGGTCGTCGGCGGCATCGTGATCATGAACATCATGCTGATGGCCGTGGCCGAGCGGACCCGCGAGATTGGCCTGCGCAAGTCGCTGGGCGCGCGTCGGACCGACATCCTGCGCCAATTCCTCGTGGAGGCGACGACGCTCTCCACCGTCGGCGCGGCGATCGGGGTGGTCACGGGCATTGGCCTGGCCAGCCTGATCGCGGCCGTCACCCCGCTTCCCGCGAGCGTCGCGCCATGGTCCGTGTTCCTCGGCGTGGCGCTGGGCGCAGGCGTCGGGATCGCGGCCGGCGTCTACCCCGCGAGCCGCGCCGCCCGGCTCGATCCCATCACCGCACTCCGGCAAGAGTGAGCGTGACCCCCCTGTTCGAAGGCGTAGGCATCGCGCTGGCCTCGCTGCGCAGCAACAAGGGCCGCGCCGCGCTCACGATCCTCGGCGTGGCGATCGGCGTGATGGTCGTGATGATCATCGCGTCCATGATCAGCGGCATCAACCGCAGTGTGTCGAACCTGTTCGAGCAGATCGCCCCGCGCACGTTCCTCGTGTGGCGGTTCTTCCAGGCCGGCGTCACCATCTCCGACGGGTCCGACGAAACGAGCCCCTGGCGCCGCAACCCGCCCATCAGCGAAGCCGAGGCCGACCGCATCGCCGAGCTGCCCAGCGTTCGCTACGTCACCCGCCGGGAAGAGAGCTCGGCCCGCGTCGAGTTCGCCGCCCGCTCGCTCGAGTCGGTGAACGTCGCCGGCCTCAGCCACCAATGGATCGAGGTCAACGGCGGCGACGTGTATCCAGGCCGCTCCTTCACGCGGATGGAGGACCTCGCGAACAGTCGCGTGGCCGTGATCAACAAGAAACTCGAGTCCCAGCTGTTCCAGGGGCGTGACCCGATCGGGCAAACGATCAGGATCGCCGGCGTCCCCTTCGAGGTGATCGGCGTGTACACGCCGCCGCCCAGTCTGTTCAGCGGCGCGACGCCGCCGTTCGCCGGGATCCCGCACGGGGCGTTCGTGAAGTACGTCCCCTACTTCAAGGGGTGGATGCGCCTCGCCGTCGCGCCGGCGACGACGGTATCCCAGCAGGAGGCGATGGAGGAGGTCACGGCGGCGCTCCGCTCGATGCGGCACCTGAAGCCGGGCCAGGAGAACACGTTCTCCATGGTCACGCAGGACAAGCTGCTCGACAGCTGGAATCAGGTGACGGGCGTCTTCTTCCTGGTCATGATCGCCCTGTCGTCGATCGGCCTGATGGTGGGTGGCGTGGGGGTCGTGGCGATCATGATGATTTCCGTCACGGAGCGCACCCGCGAGATCGGCGTCCGCAAAGCACTGGGTGCGACCAAGAGCGCGATCTTGTGGCAATTCCTCATCGAGGCCTCGACGCTCACCTTGGTCGGCGGCGCGATCGGCATGCTCGTGGGCGGTGGGGTCGCCTGGCTGCTCTCCCGCGTCACGCCCATCCCGGCCTATGTCCCCCTGTGGTCGGTGGTCGTGGCGCTCGCCGCCTCGGCCCTGACGGGCATCGGCTTCGGGCTCTACCCGGCCAACCGGGCCGCGCGCCTGGATCCGGTGGAGGCGCTGCGCTACGAATAGCCGTTAGTTTTTAGGCCATGCAGCTGCTCGAAGCCGTCATCCTCGCCCTCCAGGCGGCCTGGAGCCACAAGCTCCGGTCGTTTTTCACCCTGCTCGGCATCATCGTGTCGGTGGCGTTCCTGGTCACGGTCGTCGCGATCATCCAGGGGATGAATGCCTATGTGCGGGAGCGCATCGGCGGCGCGATCGTGGGGGTCAACGCCTTCCAGGTGCGCCGCACGCCGATCGCTGTCGGGCTGGTCGACGACGAGGAGTGGCGCGACATCGAGCGCCGCCCGATCATCGCGCCCGAAGACGTGGCCTTCGTGCAGCGCGCGATTCCCGACGCCAAAGCCATCGCCCTGCAATCAGGGTGGCCTACGCCGATGGCGGACGTCGTGTGGCGCAATCGCACCGTGGGCGACGCCCTCATCTTCGGCGTCACGGCGCCGTTCCAGGTCGTTCAGGACTACGAATTCGCGGCGGGGGAGCCGCTCAGCGATATCGACGTCCGTGAGCGACGCCCCGTGGTCGCCCTTGGCTGGGACGTCGCCGACAAGCTCTTCGACGAGCCGGCGCAGGCGATCGGCCAGAAGGTGCGGATCAGCGGTCAGCAGTACACGGTCCGCGCGGTGGTCGCGAAGAAGGGCACGGTCCTGGGCCAGTCCTGGGACGGCTTCGTCATGATGCCGCTTACGACCTTCGAGGGGATGTACGGCCGCCGCAAGACCACGGTGATCTCGGTGAAGATGCCCGACGCAGCGCTCGTCACGAGCGGCATGCACCGGGCCGAGGAGGCGATGCGCATCGCGCACCGGCTGCGCCCCGGCGAGGCGAACGATTTCACGGTGGATACCGCGGCGGCACTGGTGGCGTTTTGGGAGAATCTGACGCGCGTGCTCTTCACGGTGATCCCGGCCGTCGTCGCCATCGGGATCGTGGTGGGGGGTATCGTGATCATGAACATCATGCTGATGAGCGTGAGCGAGCGTACCCGCGAGATCGGCGTCCGCAAGTCGCTGGGCGCGCGCCGCCGCGACATCCGCAACCAGTTTCTTGCCGAGGCGGTGACGCTGGCGGTGCTGGGAGGCTTGCTCGGCCTCGGCGTGGGCTCGGGGCTCGCCTGGATCGTCGGCGCCATTTCGCCGCTGCCGGCGCGCGTCACGCTCTGGTCGGTAGGCGTGGCCCTGGGTCTGGGCGGCACCGTGGGGGTCGTGTTTGGCGTCTATCCGGCGACCCGCGCGGCCCGCCTCGACCCGATCACCGCGCTCCGCGCCGAATGAAGCTCCACTCCCTCGCCGAAGGTTGGAGCATCGCGCTGGGACAGCTGCGGGTCAACAAGCTGCGCTCGGCGCTGACGATCCTCGGCGTCGTCATCGGCGTCGCCACCGTGATGACGATGGCATCCATCGTCCAAGGGATCCGCCATCAGATCATCACCACGATAGAAGTCGCCGGCCCGACGACGTTCTACGTGGTCCGATTTTTCTCGCAGACGCCCCTCAATCCCGACGCGCTGCCCAAAGAGGTCCGCATCCGGCCCGCCCTGGGGCCCGCGGAAGCGCAAGCGTTGGCCCAGCTGCCCGAAGTCCGCTACGCGGGAATCTGGGTCCAGCTGTTCCAGAAGATGGAGTACGAGGGCGCGCGGACCCAGATCATGACGCAGTTCGGCGCTGACGACCGCTACATGGAGATCCAAGGCGGCCAGCTCCTCGATGGCCGCTTCTTCACCCTCGCGGAAATGCGTGGGGGGACGCCGGTCGTGGTGCTCGAGCGCAAGCCCGCTGAGCGGCTGTTCGGGCGGGTGAACCCGGTCGGCAAGTACCTGCGCATCGCCGGCAAGTCGCTGCGGGTGATCGGGCTGTACCAGAATCCCGAAAACATCTTCCAGCCGCCGAGCCAGGAGATCGGGGCGATCCTGCCGTTCGAGACAGCGCGGCGCTTTTTCCGCTATGACGAGACGAACGCTCTGTGGATCGTCGTGAAGCCCCGGGACGGCGTCCCCGTCACGCGCGCCATGGACGCGGTCACGGTGCAGCTCCGGCGCATGCGGGGGCTCCGGCCGGGTGATCCCGACACCTTCGACATGATCACGCAGGATCAGATCCTGGACATCTTCAACCAGCTCACCAAGGTGTTTTTTCTCGTCATGGTGGCGTTGTCGAGCGTCGCGCTGCTGGTGGGTGGGATTGGGGTTATGGCGATCATGATGGTCTCAGTGACCGATCGCACGCGCGAGATCGGTGTGCGCAAGGCGCTCGGCGCGACGCGCCGCGAGATCATGTGGCAGTTCCTCGTGGAGGCGGCGACGCTCACGCTGCTCGGCGGCGTGCTCGGCATCGTCGTAGGTTTGGGGTTCGGCGAGCTGCTGAAGGCGGTCATGGGCTTCCAGAGCGGCGTGCCGGTGTGGAGCGCGTTCGTGGCGTGCACGGTGTCGGTGCTGATCGGTTTGGTCTTCGGGGTCGGGCCCGCGGCGCGCGCCGCCAAGCTCGACCCGGTCGAGGCGCTGCGTTATGAGTAAAGAACAGGTGGATCTGCTGGCAATCGCGGCCCATCGCGATGACGTGGAGCTGACGTGCGGCGGCACCCTCGCCAAGGCGGTGGGTGCAGGCCACCGCGTCGGCATCGTGGATTTGACGCAGGGCGAGACTGGAACGCGCGGTGACGCCGCCACTCGCGCGGCCGAGGCCGAGCGCGCGGCCAAGACGCTGGGCGTGGCCGTGCGGCTCAACGCCGGTCTCCGCGACGCGCATCTCCAGAACGACGAGCCGTCGCGCGCCGTCGTCGTGGAGCTGATCCGGCGCACCCGCCCGCGGGTCGTGATTCTCCCATTCCCGGTCGGCCGCCACCCCGATCACCGGGTCGCCTCCGAACTCGGGCGGGACGCCTGCTATCTGGCGGGACTCGCGAAGTACGGCGCCGGAACTGGCGGCGAGCCGCACCGGCCGCACAAGCTGCTCTACTCCCTCGCCTACCGCGAAGATCCGGTCAAGCCGACGTTCGTCGTGGACATCTCGGATACGTTCGACACGAAGATGCAGGCGATCCGCTGTTACGCATCCCAGTTCGAGGGCGCGAAGGCGGCGGGGGAGATCTACCCGACCGGGCAGGACCTATACGCGCTGATCCGCATTCAGTCGGCCCACTACGGCTCCCTCATCCGGCGGCCGTACGGCGAGCCGTTCTTCACGCACGAGACGCTCGAGGTGGCGGACGTGCTGGAGCTTGGCGTCCAGTCCCTGTAGTCGGTAGATTGCCAGCCTCATGACCAAGCGCGTCGTATATCTCGACAACGCCGCGACGACGGCGGTGCGGCCCGAGGTCCTCGAGGCGATGCTCCCCTATCTGGGGCAGGACGCCTTCGGGAATCCGTCGTCCGCCCACCGCTTCGGGCGGGCGGCGCGGGCGGGGATCGAGGCGGCGAAGCGCCAGGTGGCCGAGGCGGTGGGCTCCGAGCCGAACCAGGTGATTTTCACCTCGGGCGGCACCGAGGCCGACAACCTGGCGATCATCGGAGCCGCGCTCGCGGCCCGGGCCCGCGGCGGTCCGTTCCGCGTGGCGGTGTCGGCGACGGAGCACAAGGCGGTGCTCGCCGCGGCGCACGCGGTGCAGCACCTGGGCGGCGACGAGATCATTCTGCCGGTGAGCACCTCGGGGATCGTGGAGGATGCCGGGCTCGACGCCGCGCTCGCCCGCGGGGCGGCGCTGGTGAGCGTGATGTGGGTGAACAACGAGGTCGGCACGATCCAGCCGGTGGCGCGGATCGCGCGGCGATGTAGCGACGCCGGCGTGCCGTTCCACTGCGACGCCGTCCAGGCGTTCGGCAAGCTCCCCGTGTCGCTGCGCGATGTCCCCTGCACGCTCCTCACCCTCTCCGGCCACAAGATCGGCGCCCCCAAGGGCGTCGGAGCGCTCGTCGTGCGCGACCGCCAGGCGGTCGAGGCGATCATCCACGGCGGCAACCAGCAATTCGGGATCCGGCCCGGCACCG
>JBGPOM010000072.1:0-7628 GCA_041488075.1 Gemmatimonadota bacterium | reverse complement strand
TGACGCGAGAGTCGATAGAGGCTTGTTGCTGCCGAGGCCGGCGAGGCGCCGAGGTGGCGAGACCAGTCCAGCGTCGCCTACGCACGTAGGAGCGGCATCGGAGTCATGCTCGGACCGGGGTTCAATTCCCCGCGCCTCCATCGAGCAGACGGGAAGGGGAAGTGGGATGGGCCAGTGAGCCACCCGCTTCCCCTTCGTGTTTCTGCGACCCTCAGTGCGGCCTGGTCCTGATCGTGCGCAGGAGACTACTGGAGGGGACGAACACCCGCGACTGAGTCATCGGCACCGACATCGTTCCCGGTTGGCGCTCCGGGAGCCGTGCGGTCGGCTCGGCCGCCCGTGTGGCGGGAGGTTCCCACGACGCTGGCGCCCGAACCGGCATGCCGGCGCCCACCTGGCCGACGTAGCGCGGGACCGCCGGAGCCGCCTGCACCGGGATGCTCGTCGTCCACGAGGGAGGAGCGGCGGCCGGAGGCGCCGAACCATTGTCGAGCGCCTCACGTTGGCGCGGCTCGATCGGCGCATACCGCTGCCGGGGCTGTTGCACGTCGATCGCAGGTCTGCGACCCGGTGGGGGAGGGACCACGGCGGCGCTCGCGCGCCGCAACGGGAATGCGATCGCCAGCGTGCGTTGCGGTGGTGGCGGCGGCGGCGGGGACGGCCGCCGTCTGCGCGGGATGAAGACCGGCACGTAGTACGGCACGTAGATCGGCTCGGCTGCCGGAGCTACCTCGTTGTACACGTATGTGTTCGTCACTCGGTTGTCGACCACGCCACAGAACGAGTTCACCAGACCCGCGCCGGAGCAATCGACGATGTTCGACTGGTTGATGACGACCGTCGACTGAGGGGCGGTGTGGCTCCGGACACAGCCGAGGCAGACGGGCGTTGTGAGCTGCGGGTCGCGCGCTGCGACGGGTCCTCCGGTCCGATACGTCGTCACGTCGAAATCGAAGCGGCGACCGTCGGCCATCCGGTCGGCGATGTCGAGCAGCGCGGCCAGGGCGTTGCCGGCCGTTGGCTGGAAGAGCATGCCGTTCTCATAGTCCCAGAACGGCCCCGCACGCAATCCCGCGACCTGCAGGGGTGCACGAGCGCGGGCCGCCACGATCGTACCGGTTCCACCCTCCGCGCCCACGGGCGCGGCGAGCTCGAAGGTGGCTCCTCCCCCCGGCGCCGCGGCGTTGTCGTCGGGATTGAGTGGGAATAGCACCCGAATGCGTCCGACGGGATCGACGTGGAGGACCGTCAGGTACCCCGGATCGCGGAGCTTCACGAACACCGTCGAGTCGGCGATCCACACCCGGATCGGCGCGGCCTTCGGCGCGGGGGCCGTGGCGAGGGTGGCGACCTGGGCAAGAAGCCCGAGCTTGGCTGCGAAGGCGAGAATCATACGGAGCCTGGGTTTACTTTACCCCCACCACTCGGGGACGGTCAAGAAGGCAATCCATCCTCTAAGGCCGTATATTGGGCGCCGTCCGGTCGTATGCGCAGGCGAACCTTCGCGAAGGAGGCGCAATGGGTGCGGGAATGCAGCAGCCCCCAGTACAGCAGGGCGGCGGCAGCGTCAGCGCATTACTCGATGTGGTGAAGGTCCTGTACGAGCCCGGGGCGGTGTTCCAACGGGTCACGGCAAATCCCAAGTTCCTGATGCCGTTCATCGGGATCTCGCTCGTTCAGATCATCATTGGCATCGTGAACATGCCCTTCCTCAAGGCGGCGATGCAGGCCCAGATGGCGCAGGCTCAGGCGCCGGCGGGCGGGCCCGATCCGTCCAAGTTCGCGGCCATCGGCCTCATCTTCGTTCCGATCGGCATCGCCATCGTGCTCGTGCTGGGCGCGTTCATCCTCTGGGTGCTCGTCTCGCTCGTCGGGGGCGAAGGGAAGTTCGGCACGCTGCTGAGCGTCGCCACCTACTCCGCCGTGCCGAGCGTCATCCTGCTCGGGATCATCGGCACGGTGGTGCTGCACATGCAGGGAACGCAGGGGATCACGTCCCCCGCGGACATGCAGCCGGCGCTCGGCCTCGACCTGCTCGCGCCCGGAGCCAAGGGATTCGTCGGCGCCGTGCTGAAAGGCCTCAATCCCTTCTCGATCTGGGGTCTCGTGCTGACGGCGATCGGCGTCTCCACCACCCACCGGCTCTCGAAGGGGAGCGGTTACGTCGTGGCGACGGCGTCGCTCGTCATCGGCCTGGTCATTGGGGGAGCCATCGCCGCGCTGTTCGGCGGCCGCATGGGCGGCTGAGTCAGACCGTCGCTTTCGTCCGGTTGATCACGCCCGCCTCCTCGAGGGCCGCCTGGGCCGCGGCGAGGCGGGCAATCGGGACCCGGAACGGCGAGCACGACACGTAGTTCATCCCGGCGTGGTGGCAGAACTTCACCGAGCTGGGCTCGCCGCCGTGCTCGCCGCAGATCCCGATCTTCAGGTCGTGCCGCGTGCCGCGGCCCAGCCGCACCGCCATCTCGATAAGTTTGCCCACCCCCACCTGATCGAGGACCTGGAACGGGTCTTCGGGCAGGATGCCGCGCTCCACGTACAGCGGCAGGAACCGTCCAGCATCGTCGCGCGACAGGCCGAAGGTCGTCTGGGTGAGGTCGTTGGTCCCGAACGAGAAGAATTCGGCTTCTTTGGCGATCTCGTCGGCGGTCAGCGCCGCCCGCGGCAGCTCGATCATCGTCCCCACCAGGTAGGGCACCGCCCGCCCTTCGGCGTGGAACACCTCCTGCGCCACACGGCGGATGATCTCAGCCTGGCGGACGAGCTCCTGCACGTCGGCGACGAGGGGCACCATCACCTCGACCGTCACCTTCTTGCCCCTGCCCGCCACGCGTCCGGCGGCCTCGAAGATCGCCCGGGCCTGCATCTCGGTGATCTCGGGGTAGGTGATCCCCAGGCGGCAGCCGCGGTGCCCCAGCATCGGGTTCGCCTCGACGAGCGAGTGGACGATGCGCTCGAGCTTCGCCGCCGGGAGCTTCATGACCTTGGCGAGCCCCGCGATCTCCGCCCGCGTGTGGGGCAGGAACTCGTGCAACGGCGGGTCAAGCAGCCGGATCGTGACGGGCAGTCCGGCCATCGCCTCGAAGATCCCCTCGAAGTCGGCGCGCTGCATCGGGAGCAGCTTCGCGAGGGCACGCCGGCGGCCCGCTTCGTCCTGGGCGACGATCATCTCGCGCATCGCCGTGATGCGGCCCTCCTGGAAGAACATGTGCTCGGTGCGGCACAGCCCGATCCCCTCGGCGCCCAGCTCGCGTGCCTGACGGGCGTCGTGCGGGGTGTCGGCGTTGGCGCGCACCCGCAGCCGGCGGCGCGCGTCGGCCCAGCTCATCAGCTTGCGGTAGTGCGCCCCCACTTTCGGCTCGACGAGCTTGGCGGCGCCGAGCAGCACCCGGCCGCTCGTGCCGTCCACTGTGATGATCTGCCCGCGCTTCACCACGCGCCCGTTGGCGCGGAACCGGCCGGCCGCCGGATCGACCTCGATGTCCTTGGCGCCCACGACGCATGTCTTGCCCATGCCGCGCGCGACGATCGCGGCGTGGCTCGTCATTCCCCCACGCGCGGTGAGCACGGCCCGGGCCGCGACGATGCCGTGAAAGTCCTCGGGTGAGGTCTCGGGCCGCACGAGGATCACGTCGTGGCCCTTCTTGTGGAGCGCCTCGGCTTCGTCGGCGTCGAACACCGCTTCGCCCGTCGCGGCGCCGGGAGAAGCGGGCAGTCCCTTGGCGAGTACGGTGACCGTCGCGTGCGGGTCCACCATCGGGTGGAACAGCTGGTCCAGGTCCTGGGGCGGGATGCGCTGCACGGCTTCGTCCCGGCTGATCAGTCCCTCCGCCGCCATCTCGACGGCGGTCCGCACCGCCGCCATGCCCGTGCGCTGCGCGCGGCGGGTCTGCAGCATGTACAGCTTGCCGTGCTCGAACGTGAACTCGATGTCCTGTACGTCCGTGAAGTGCCGCTCCAGCTTCCTGGCGAGCCGCTCCAGATCGCGGTAGATCTTCGCGAACCGGCCGCGCTTCATCCGGGCGATGGGCTCCGGAGTCCGCGCGCCGGAGACCACGTCCTCCCCCTGCGCATTGACGAGCAGGTCGCCGTTCAGGACACGCTCGCCGGTGCGGCAGTCGCGGGTGAATGCCACGCCCGTGCCGCAGTCGTCCCCCATGTTGCCGTACACCATGGCCACGACGTTGACGGCCGTGCCCATGTCGTCCGGGATCCCATGCACGCGGCGGTAATCGAGCGCACGCCGCGTGCGCCAGCTCTGGAAGACGGCCTCGATCGCGCCCCACAACTGGCGCTGCGGATCGTCGGGGAAGGGGAGGCCGGTGCGCGACTGAATGATGGCCTTGAACTCGCCCACCAGGGCCTTCAGGTCGTCGGCGGGAAGGTCGATGTCGCGCTGGACCTTGCGGCGCCGCGTGGCCGCGTCGAGCACCTCGGCGAACGGCTCCTTGCCGAGGTCGAACACGACGTCGCCGTACATCTGTACGAAGCGGCGGTAACAGTCGTAGGCGAACCGCGCGTTGCCGGATCCCGCGATCAGCCCCTGCACGGTTTCGTCGTTCAGGCCGAGGTTCAGGATCGTTTCCATCATCCCGGGCATCGAGACCGCCGCCCCCGAGCGCACGGCCACCAGCAGGGGGGTCCGCGGATCGCCGAACTTCTTCTTGGTGGCCCGCTCGAGCTGCTTGAGATGGCGGTCGACCTCTTCGCTCAAGTCGTCGGGGAAGGTGCCTTGCTGGAGGTAGGTGAGGCACAGGCGGGCGGAGATGGTGAAGCCGGGAGGGACGGGAAGGCCGAGGTTCGCCATCTCGGCGAGCCCCGCGCCCTTGCCGCCCAGAATGTCCCGCATGGCAGCGGAGCCGTCGGCGCGTCCGTTGCCGAAGAAATAGACGTAGCGTTCAAGACTCGGCATGTGCTCTAGCCCGCATGCGCCTCGGCGAGGACCTCGTCAGCGATGACGGTCGGATAGTCCCCGGAGAAGCAGGCATCGCAGAACTCGCCGGGGTCGCCGCCCGCGGCGCGCCGCATGCCGTCGAGCGACAGGTACCCGAGCGACTCGACGCCCAGGTGGCGGCGGATCTCCTCGAGCGAGTGGGTGGCTGCGATGAGCTCGCCTTTGGTGGGCGTGTCGATGCCGTAGTAACAGGGGCCCGTGATCGGCGCCGACGCCAGCCGGAAATGCACCTCCACCGCCCCCGCCTGGCGGATCATCTGCACCAGGCCCCGGCTCGTCGTGCCGCGGACGAGCGAGTCGTCGACGACCACCACCTTCTTGCCCGCGAGCACCTCACGCACGGGGTTGAACTTGATCTTCACCTTGGCGTTCCGGCCCGCCTGGGTCGGATTGATGAAGGTGCGGCCGACGTAGTGGTTGCGGATCAAGGCGTGCTCGAGCTTCAGCCCCGACTCCTCGGCGAAGCCCAGCGCCATCGCGTTGGACGAGTCGGGGACGGAAAAGACGCAGTCGGTGCCGGGCGCCGGGTGCTCCCGGGCCAGCTCGCGGCCCAGCGCGCGCCGCACCCGGTCCACGGAGCGCCCGAAGATCGTGCTGTCGGGGCGCGAGAAGTACACCAGCTCGAAGATGCAGCGCTTGTGCGGCTTGGCCGGCAAGGACGGCAGCCGTTCCACCACGCCGTCCTGGATGCGCAGGAATTCCCCCGGCCCGATCTCGCGCACCCGCGTCGCCCCGATCAGATCGAGCGCGCAGGTCTCGGACGCGACGACGTGGCCGTTGCCGAGCTTGCCGAGCCATAGGGGCCGGAACCCGCGCGCGTCCACGATGGCGTACAGGGTCCGCCCGATCGTCACCACGAGGGAATAGGCGCCCTCCACGCGCTCCAGCGCGTCGAGCAGCTGATCCTCGGGCTCGCGCGCCTCCGAGCGGGCGACGAGGTGGATCAGAACCTCGCTGTCCGAGGAGGTTTGGAAGATCGATCCCTTGGCCACGAGGTCCGACCGGAGCGTCTCCGCGTTCGTGAGGTTGCCGTTGTGGCCGAGGCCGAGGGGGCCCTCGCGGTAGCCGGCGAGGATGGGTTGGGCGTTGGCGAGCACCGACGAGCCGGCGGTCGAATACCGGGCGTGGCCGATCGCCACGTCGCCCGGGAGGCCGGCGAGCACCGCCTCCCCGAAAATGTCCGACACGAGGCCCATGCCGCGGTGAGTGCGCGCCACGCCCGCGCCGTCCACCACCACCATCCCGGCGGACTCCTGGCCGCGGTGCTGGAGGCTGTAGAGGCCGAGATACGCGACGCGAGCCGCGTCCGGAACGCCTGAAACGCCGATGATGCCGCACATCTTGCCGTCAGTCTCCCATGCGCCGCGGGATCGCGTTGAAATATACCTCGCGCAACCGGGCGACGGGCTCCGCGATCGCGCCGTCCCGCAAGCCGACGCGGAACGTGCCGTTCACCGGGCCCACCGTTCCCGCGCGCTGCACGAGCACGCCCAGCTCGCCCGCCAGCGCCTCCACGACCGGAACCCGTTCGGGGGCGCAGGTAACGACCGCGCGCCCGTGGGATTCGCTGAATAACAACTCGGGCGTGGTGAGTGGGGCGTGGTAGGTGGTCAGGTCGATGTCCATTCCGAATCCGGCGTCCTGGTACGGGCCGCCCATTGCTACCTCTGCGAGGGCGACGCCAAGGCCGCCTTGAGAACAGTCGTGCGCGGAGCGGAACAGCCCGCGCTCGGCGCCCGCGACCAGCAGATCCACCAGGCGGCGGGCGACGTCGAGATCCACGCGCGGCGGCGCGCCGCCGACGAACCCGTGCAGCACTTCCCAGCAGGCCGAGCCGCCCAGCTCGGCGCGCGTTTCGCCCAGCACGAGGACGGCATCGCCCGCGGCGCGGGCGTGACTCTGGACGGCGCGATCGGCCCGGGCGAGCAGCCCCACCATGCCCACGACCGGCGTCGGGTCCACGGCCCCGGTGGGGCTCTCATTATAGAAGGAGACGTTCCCGCCCGTCACCGGCGTGCCGAGCGCGCGGCAGGCGTCGGCGATGCCACGGCAGGCTTCCCTGAACTGGTAGAACACGGCCGGCCGCTCCGGGTTGCCGAAGTTCAGACAATCGGTGATGCCGAGGGGCCGCGCCCCCGTGCAGGCGATGTTGCGGGCGGCCTCGGCGACCGCCGCCTTGCCGCCTTCATAGGGGTCGAGCATCACGTAACGGCTGTTGCAGTCGGTTGTGACCGCGATCGCAAAATCGGTGTGCCGCACGCGCAACACGCCGGCATCGCCGCCCGGCGCCACGACGGTGCTCGCCTGGACGGTCGAGTCGTATTGCTCGAAGACCCAGCGCTTTGACGCGATTGAGGGGTGATCCAGGAGCGTGAGCAAGGCGTCTGAGGGCGTGGGTTGTGGGGCGTGGGAAGGCCGTTCCGCTCGCAGCCGCGCAATCGCCGGGTCTTCCTTCGCTTCCGGGTGGTAGACGGGGCAGTCCTCGACGAGCTGGCGGCCGGGGATCTCCACTACCACTTCGTCCCCCCAGGTGCAGCGATACATCCCGTCGTCGGTGACGCGGCCGATGGGCGTGGCGTCGAGCTCCCACTTGGCGGCGATCGCCTGGACCTCCCGCACCCGATCGACCTTCGCCACCACGAGCATCCGCTCCTGCGACTCCGACAGCAGGATC
>JBGPOM010000071.1:0-7703 GCA_041488075.1 Gemmatimonadota bacterium | reverse complement strand
CTTCAGGATCGAGGTTCTGCAGGTAGGACTTGAGGGTATCGGGGTCGAGCGGTCCGGCCGCGGGGTTGACGCCTCCTTCGGCGGTCTCGACCGACGTGAGCTCCAACAGGTTGTCGTGGGTGAAGATGGGCGCCTTGAGGCGCAGCGCGAGGGCGATCGAGTCGGACGGCCGCGCGTCGATCTGGATGACGGCGTCCCCGCGGTAGATGTGCAACTCGGCAAAGTAGGTGTTGTCCTTCACCTGGGTGATGATGACCTTGCGGAGCTCGGCGCCGAGGCCGACGATGACCTGCTTGAGGAGATCGTGGGTCAGAGGGCGCGAGAATTTCACCCCCGCCAGCTCCATCGCGATGGCACTCGCTTCGGCGGGCCCGATCCAGATCGGCAGCACCCGCTCCCCGTCCTGCTCCTGTAGAATGACGACGGGCGTGTTCGTCGTGCGGTCCAGCCCGAGATGAGCCACGCGGACCTGGATCATCGTGGTCAGGTACCGAGATCCCAGGAGGCGAGGTACTTGCGCTGCGCCGGCGTCAGCGTGTCGATCGCGACCCCCATCGCCTGCAGCTTGAGCCGGGCGATTTCCTTGTCCAGCTCGGCGGGAATCCGGTGCACATCCTTGGTGAGGCTCGTGGCGTGCCGCACGACGTGCTCGGCGGCGAGCGCCTGGTTCGCGAACGACATGTCCATCACGCTCGCGGGGTGCCCCTCGGCGGCCGCCAGGTTGATCAGCCGTCCGTCGGCCAGCACGAAGATCTTCTTGCCGTCGAGCTGCCACTCCTCCACGAACTCACGCACCGCCAGCGGTCCCCGCGCGACCTTCTTCAGGCCTTCGAGATCGATTTCCACGTTGAAGTGCCCCGAGTTCGCGAGCACCGCGCCGTCCTTCATCGCCCGCATGTGCTCCACCCGGATGACCTCCACGTTGCCCGTGAGGGTCACGAACAGATCCCCCACGCGGGCGGCCTCGGCCATCGGGGCGACCCGGTAGCCGTCCATTTGCGCCTCGAGCGCCTTCATGGGGTCGATTTCGGTCACCACGACGTTCGCCCCGGCGCCGCGCGCCCGCAGCGCGAAGCCGCGCCCGCACCAGCCGTACCCCGCCACCACCACCGTGCTCCCCGCGATCAGCATGTTGGTCGCGCGGATGACGCCATCGAGCGTCGACTGGCCCGTCCCGTACCGGTTGTCGAAGAGGTGCTTGGTGTCGGAGTCGTTGACGGCGATGACGGGGAACTGCAGCACGCCATCCTTGGCCATCGCCTTGAGGCGGATCACCCCCGTGGTCGTCTCTTCGGTGGAGCCGGCCACGCCGGCGACGAGCGCTTTGCGCTCGGCGGCGGACAGCGTCTCGACCCACTTCCGGACGGGCGGCGCCAGATCGTCGAGCCGGTTCAAGGCGATCATGTGCAGCGCGCTCACCAGGTCGGCGCCGTCGTCCATCGTGATCTCGGGCCGGTGGGCCAGGGCGGCGCGGATGTGCTCGTAGTAGGTCGCGTGGTCCTCGCCCTTGATCGCGAAGACCTTGGTCCCGTGGTCGCGCACCAGGTGCGCGGCGACGTCGTCCTGCGTCGAGAGGGGGTTCGACGCGCACAGCGCCACGTCCGCCCCGCCCGCTTGCAGGGCGACGACCAGATTGGCGGTCTCGGTCGTGACGTGCAGGCACGCGGCGAGGCGCTTGCCGGCGAGCGGCCGTTCCCGTGCGAACCGCTCGCGCAGCTGGCGCAGCACCGGCATGGAGCGCTCCGCCCATTCGGTGCGGCGGCGTCCCTCGTCGGCGAGGCTCGCGTCCTTGATGTCGTGGTCCGACTTCGAAGCGGTGATCACACCGTGGCCTTTCGGGGAGCGCGGGACGCGCGCTCGGCCGCGACCTTGAGCTCCTCGACGCGGTCGGCGTGCTCCCAGGTGAACAGCTCGACGTCGCGGTCGCCCACCCGGCGCCGCTCGGGCGCGCGACCGAAGTGCCCATAAGCCGCCGTCGGCCGGTAGATGGGGTTCCGGAGGTTCAGGGCCTGGATGATGCCGCCCGGCGTGAGGTCGAACACCTCGCGCACGGCATCTTCCAGGGCCTCCTGCGGCACCGTCCCGGTCCCGAAGGTCTCGATCATCACGGACACCGGCTCGGCGACGCCGATCGCATAGGCGACTTGCGTCTCGCAGCGCCGCGCCAGCCCCGCGGCCACGATGTTCTTCGCGACCCAGCGCATCGCGTAGGTGGCGGAGCGGTCGACCTTGGAGGGATCCTTGCCGCTGAACGCCCCGCCGCCGTGCCGCGCCATGCCCCCGTAGCTGTCCACGATGATCTTGCGGCCCGTCAGCCCCGCGTCGCCCTGCGGGCCGCCGACCACGAACCGCCCGGTGGGGTTCACGAGAATGTCCCGGTCGTTCACGTCGAAGCCGGCATCGCGCACGACCGGCCGCACCACGTGCGCGATCACGCCGGCGCGCAGATCGGCGTTGTCGACCTTGTCGGAGTGCTGGGTGGAGACGACGAGCTTGCTGATCCCGACGGGCTTCGCCCCCTCGTAGATCACGCTGACCTGTGTCTTGCCGTCGGGGCGCAGCCACGGCAGATCACCGGCCTTGCGGACGGCGGCGAGCCGTTCGGCGAGGCGGTGCGCGAGGACGATCGGCAGGGGCATGAGCGACGGGGTTTCGTCGCTCGCGTACCCGAACATCATCCCCTGGTCTCCCGCCCCGCCCCGGTCCACACCCATCGCGATGTCGCCCGATTGGCGGTCGATCGTCGTGAGGATCGCGCACGTCTGGGCATCGAAGCCGAAATTGGCGTCGGTGTAGCCGATCGACGTGATCGTCCCGCGCACGATGTCGGGGATGTGGACGTAGGTGGACGTGGTGATCTCGCCGGCGACGATGGCCATTCCCGTGGTCACGAGCGTTTCGCACGCCACCCGCGCCGCGGGATCGTTGGCGAGGATGGCGTCGAGGATCGCGTCGGAGATCTGATCGGCGATCTTGTCGGGATGGCCTTCCGTGACCGACTCGGAAGTGAAAACGTGGCGATGTGCGGGCATTTGGTTGTCCTTAGGCTCTCAAGCTACCCGAGCGCCGTCCGGCGGGCAACCGTGCGTCGGGATCGAGGAGGGTGAGGTCCACCGCTTCGGCGAGCGCGAAGCGCAGGATATCGAGCGCGAGCTCCGCCGAGCGCGCCGCGAGCGCGGCGTCCGCTGCGGCGCGCGCCTGCGCCGTCGTGACCTGGCGGATGAGCCACTTGATGAGGGGCAGCGCCGGCGGCGCGACCGACAGCGTGTGGTAGCCGAGCCCGAGCAGCAGGAACGCCGGCAGCGGCTCTGACGCCATCTCGCCGCACACGCTCGCCGGCTTCCCCGCCGCACGGGCCGCTTCGGCCACGAGTTTCAGGAGCCGCAGCACGCTCGGATCGTGCGGCGTGAAGCGTTCGGCGAGCCGCGCGTTGCCGCGGTCCACGACCAGCGTGTACTGGGTCAAGTCGTTCGTTCCGACGCTCAGGAAATCGCTGATCTCCGCGAGACGGTCCGCCATGATCGCCGCGGCGGGAGTCTCGACCATGACCCCCACGGGCAGCGTGGCGGCGGCCTCGATCCCCGCATGGCGCAGGCCCGCCGCCTCCTCCGCCACGAGCGCGCGCGTCCGCTCGACTTCGTCGAGCCGCGTGACGAGCGGGATCATGAGGTGGATCGGCGCGCGGGCGGCGGCCCGCAGCACGGCACGAATCTGCGTGCGGAACATCGCGGGTTCGTCGAGACACACGCGGATGGCGCGCCACCCGAGGGCCGGATTCGCCTCCGCGGGGACGCGGAACGGCGCGGGGAACTTGTCGCCCCCGAGATCATAGGTGCGTACCACGATCGGGTGCCCGGGGAACGCGTCGGCCACCCGCCCGAAGTAGGCTGCCTGCTCGTCCTCGGACGGGAGCGTGCTGTGGCCCGTGAGCAGGAACTCGGTGCGGAGCAGGCCGACGCCTTCGGCCCCGTGCGCCTGCGCGGCCGCGATCTCGTCGGGGAGATCCACATTGCCCCGCAGCGTGATGCGCGCGCCGTCCAGCGTGACCGACGGCTGCGCCACCGCCTCCTCGAGCCGCGCCGTGAGCTCGCCGCGCCGCGTCTCGCTGCGCTCCGCCTCCGAGATCTCGTCGGGGGTCGGCTCGAGCAGGACGGTGCCCCGCGTGCCGTCGAGGATCACCGTCGTCCCGGCCCGGATCCGATCGACCGCGTGCTCCAGCCCGAAGATCGCCGGAATCCCGAGGGAGTGCGCCAGGATCGCGGCGTGCGAGGTGCGGGTGCCCTCCTCGCTGATCAGGCCGATCACGTACTCCCGGTCGAGTTGAACGGTGAGCCCGGGCGCGACCTCCTTCGCCACGACGATCGACGGCTGGGAGATCCCCTCGAGCAGGTCCTCCGCACCGTGATGCATCAGGTGCTGAATCACGCGGATCGCGACGCCGGTGACGTCGGCGAGCCGTTCCTTGAGGAGTGGGCTGCCGGCGCTGGACCAGAGATCGCGCACCTCGAGGGTCTTGAACTCGAACGCCTTTTCCGCCGTGAGGCGGTTCTCGCGAATCAGCGCCGCAATCGCGCCGATGAAGTCGCGGTCCTCGAGCATCAGGACCTGGGCGTCGAAGATGCGCGCCTCGTCCACGCCGGCGCGATCCACGGTGCGCGCGCGCAGCTCGCCGAGGTGCCGCTTCACGTCCTTGATGGCGGCGCGCAGCCGCCGGACTTCCTTCTCCACGTGGGTCCGCGGCACGACGCGGTGCGGCACCTCGGGCAGCGCCCAGCGCACCACGACCACCGGTCCCACCGCGATCCCGGGAGAGACGGCGATGCCCTTCAGCTGGCGCTCGCTCACGTCGCTCCCTCCTCGTCCGGCTTCAAGTGCATCTCGTAGAAACCGTCCGCCACGAGGGCGAGGAGCGCGTCCATCGCCGCCTCGGCGTCGTCGCCGTCGGTCTTGATGAACAGCGACGATCCGCATTCGGCGGCGAGGGTCATCACCCCCATGATGCTCTTGCCGTTCACCACGACGTCGTCCTTGCGGACTTCCACGGCCGCCCTGAAGCGGGTCGCCACCTTCACGAACTCGGCGGCGGGGCGCACGTGCATCCCCAGCGGGTTCACGATCCGGGCCTCGCGCTCGATCACGGCCATACCCATCCCACGACCAGCGCGACGGCGGCGAGCCCGAGGCCGAGCCGGAGACCGGTCACGCGCCCGGGGAGCCAGCGGACCGCGAGGAAGCCGACGACCGCGGCGGCGGCGAGCATGCCGCGGGCCCCCGCCTCGAAGTGGGCGGCGAGGTACTGGGCCGTGAGCGGCAGCGCCGCCCCGACGGCGCAGGCCATCGCCGGACCGGCCAGCGCGGTACCGCGCTGCAGCAGCGGGTGGTGTAGCGCCGAGGCCACGCGCACGCCGTGCGCCCAGCCCGCCCGCAGGGCCCACCAGCGCAGCGCGACGTGGCCCACGTTATAAACCACGAGGAACGCGACCACCGCCGTCCACCCCGCGCCGAGGCTGATGGCGGCCAGTGTGAGGCCCGAGAGCAGCGGCAGCCACCCGGCCCAGATCAGGCGGTCGCCGATCGACCCCAGGGGGCCGCACAGCGCGGCGCGCAGGCGCTCGATCAACTCGGGCGGCGCGCCGTCGTGCTCGGCGCGGGCGGCCGCGCCGACGGCCAGCCCTGCGAGGTATGGGTGCGAGTTGAAGAAGCGCGCGCCCCGCGCCACCGCCCGGCGATACGGACTGGCCGCGCCGTCGGCCGGGAGGCCCCGGAGGAGCGGCTCCTCGGCGACGCCGACGCCGAGGCCGAGCATCCGCTCGTAGTTGTACGACGCCTGGACGGCAAACAGCCGCAGCAGCGCGCGCCCAAAGCGCGGGGGGAGGGGGGTCATCGCAGCCATGCCACCACGACGCCGCCGCCGAGTCCGGCGGCAAACCACGCGAGATTGGGACCGCGCCCCACGAGCCGCAGCGTCCCCGCCGCGCCCGCCGCGAGCCCCGCCGCCACCGCCGCGACGGCGAGGAGCATGGCGCCGCGCAGCGTGAGCACACCCGCCAGGAGCGACGGCACGGTCGAGGCGAGGGCGAGCCCCAACCCGGCGACAAGCGCCGCGCGGAGGGCGTCGCGCAGCAGCCCCCCGACATGCAGGCGCATCAGCGCGCCCGGGTCGCCCGACTCGAGTGTGGCGGCGGCGGCGTGCACGACGCGCGAGTTGACGCGCCGCAGCAGATGAAGCGTGACACCGCCGACCAGCCCCGTGACGAGGCCCACCATCGCTCCGAGCCCGAGCCCCAGCGCGCCGGTCGCCGCGTGCGCGGTCGCCACCGCCCCCACCGTGGCGGGGCCGTACTCGGGATAGCGCACGGCGCCGACCGGGAGGATGTCGTACTGCAACAGCTCGAACAGGACGCCCAGCCTGAGCCCCGTCTCGAAGTCCCCGAGGATCGCGCCCGCGACCGTGCCCGCCACGAGCGGCCGGGCGATCATCATCTGGGGCACGCTCACGAGGTCCACGCCCACCAACGTCCCCCAGCCGAGGAGGGCCAGCACGGTGCCGAGGCTCATCCGAATTCCGCCAGGGGGACGGGGCGCGCGGTGGGGACGTCCTGCGCGGTCACCTCGACGCCCGCGGCGGCGAGCTGGCGGAGCTTGGCCCGCTCGGCGTCGGAGAGGTAGACGAAGCGCAGGCGCTCGGTGCGGCCCGCGCGGTGGTGGATGCCGCCGACGTTGAGACGCTTCATGCGGTCGCTCCGCCCGGCCAGCGCGACGGCGGTCTCGATGTCGGGGACGAGCAGGATCCCCACGCGCGCATCGGCCTCCCAGGCGGGCAGGCGCTCGGCCGCCTCATCCACCGAGGCGAAGATGATCTCGATGTGGGGGGGGACGCCCATCCGGTAGAGATCCTGCTCCCAGTCGCTGTTGCGGACTTCGTCGTCCACGAGGACTATGAAGGTGCAGTTGAGCGGCTGGCCCCAGCCCACGACCACCTGGCCGTGGATGAGGCGGTCGTCGATGCGGTAGAGTGCGATGCTCATGCCGCCGTAACGCGAATCGCCTTCGCGCCCGCGTCCAGCGCGCGGCGCGCGGCGTCGGCGGGGGCGACGTCGCGGTGAAACACGAAGTCGAGCAGCATCGCCAGATTGACCCCCGTCACGACGGCGATGTCGGCATGCTGCTTCGCGTAGCGGACCGAGTTCGTGAGGCAGGAGCCGCCGGGCAGGTCCACGAAGAGGACGGCGGGCCGCGGCCCCACGGCCTGGAGCAGCCGCTCGCCCAGCGCGTCGTTGTCGCAGCCCTCGTTGCTCACCGGGATGAGCGCGCCCTCGATCCCCGTAATGGCGGCGACGGCGGACACGAGCGCCGCGGCGACCGCCGCGTGCGACACGACCACACCACGCAACGGCTCACTCATAGTCCTCCTCGAGATACTCCTGCAACTCCTTCTTCTCGCGCATACGGCGGATCAACCGCTCGTTGAAGGCGTGCGCCGAGTCGACGCCGCTGTAGCGCAACAGGTGGTTCATCGCGACTACCTCGCAGATCACCGTCAGGTTCTTGCCGGGGTTCAAGGGCACCGTGACCAGGGGCAGTTTGACGTCGAGCAGGTCGGTTTCCTGCTGGTCGAGACCGGTGCGGTCGTATTCGCGGGAGGTGTCCCAATCCTCGAGCTGGACGACGACCTCGATGCGCTTCTGCTGGCGCACGGAGCG
>JBGPOM010000070.1:0-7817 GCA_041488075.1 Gemmatimonadota bacterium | reverse complement strand
CACGCCCCACGCAGCGCGCAGCCGGTCACTCATCTCGCCGAGCGTCGCCCGTGCACGCACCGCCGCCAGCACCGGGTCCATCAGGGCGGAGCTGGGCGCCCGCGCCGCCGCCTCGAGGGCGGCGAGCGCCCGCTGCACGGCTGCCGCGTCTCGGGTCCGCCGCGCCTCGGCCACCCGCTGCCGTTGTCCCGCCGCGAGCGCCGAGTAGTCGGGCCCCGGCAGCGACGGCGCCGGCTCGTCGCTCACGAACTGGTTGACGCCGACCACGACCTGCTGCCCGGCCTCAATCTCGCGCTGCTGGGCGTACGCGCTGGCGGCGATCCGCTGCTGGAAAACGCCGCGTTCGATCGCCTGCACGGCGCCACCCGACGCTTCGATCTCCTCGACTTGCGCCCGCGCGTCGCGCTCCATCGCGTCGGTCAGCGCTTCGAGGTACCAGCTGCCCGCCAGCGGGTCCACGACGTCCGGCACCCCGGTCTCGTGGGCCAGCAGCTGCTGGGTCCGCAGCGCCAGCGTCGCGCTCTGCGCGGTGGGCAGCGCCAGCGCTTCGTCGTACGCGTTGGTGTGCAGCGACTGCGTCCCGCCGAGGACCGCCGCCATCGCCTGGATCGCGACCCGCACGACATTGTTCAGGGGTTGCTGCGCCGTGAGCGTCGCCCCCCCCGTCTGGGTATGGAACCGCAGCCGCGATGCGGCCTCCGAGGCCCGGAACTTCTCCTTCATGAGGCGCGCCCAGAGCCGCCGCGCCGCCCGGAACTTGGCGACTTCTTCGAACAGGTCGGTGTAGCCCGCGAAGAAGAACGAGAGCCGCGGCGCGAACGCATTCACGTCCAACCCCGCGGCGACCGCGCGCCGCACGTATTCGAGCCCGTTGGAGAAGGTGAACGCGAGCTCCTGGACCGCCGTCGCGCCGGCCTCGCGCATGTGATAGCCCGAAATCGAGATCGGGTTGAAGCTCATCCCTTCGGCACTGGTCCAGCGGAAGACGTCGGCCACAAGCCGGAGCGACGGTTCCGGCGGATAGATGTAGGTGCCGCGCGCGATGTACTCCTTCAGGATGTCGTTCTGGATCGTGCCCTGCAGCTCCGAGCGGGCGACGCCCTGCTCCTCCCCGACGACCACGTACATCGCGAGCAGGATCGCCGCCGTGGCGTTGATCGTCATCGACGTCGAGACCTGGTCGAGCGGGATCCCGTGGAACAGCCGCTCGAGATCGTCCACGGTGTCGATCGCCACGCCCGCGCGCCCGACCTCGCCTTCCGCCATAGCGTGATCGGAGTCGTAGCCCATCTGCGTGGGGAGATCGAAGGCGACCGACAAGCCGGTCTGCCCCGCCGCGAGGAGGTGGTGGAACCGCGCGTTGGTCTCTTCGGCGGTCCCGAACCCCGCGTACTGGCGCATCGTCCAGCGCTTGCCGCGGTACATCGTGGGATGGACGCCGCGCGTGAACGGAAACGCGCCCGGCGCGCCCAAGTCCCGCGCGGGGTCGCCGGGCCAATCCTCGGGGCCGTAGAAGAGCTTCTCCTCGCTCACGCGACCATCCCGGTCGCGAAAGCGACGTCCACCTTGCTCCCAATGAGGAGAGGCGTGCGCTGGTGCAGGGTCAGCGGCACCAGGTCCAGAATCGGTTCGCGGCCGTCCGTCGCCGCCCCCCCCGCCTGCTCCACCAGCAACGCGAGCGGGGCCGCTTCGTACAGCAACCGCAGCTTCCCCTGCGGGGACGCATGGTCGGCGGGATAGAGGAAGATCCCCCCCGACATCAGGTTGCGATGGACGTCGGCGACGAGCGAGCCGATGTAGCGCGCGTTCTTCGCCTGGACCCGCCCCGTTCCATCGCCGTTCTTGAACGCCGCCACCGCACGCTGCACGCCGGGCGTCCACTGGTTCCAGTGGCTCTCGTTCACACTGTAGTACTTCCCCACGTCGGGCGTGCGGATCTGGGGATGTGAGAGGAGGAACTCCCCGATCGTCGGATCGAGGGTGAAGCCGTGCACGCCCGCGCCTGTGGTGTACACCAGCATCGTGCTCGAGCCGTACAGGATGTAGCCCGCGGCGACCTGCTTGCGGCCCCGCTGCAGGCAGTCGGCGAGCGTGCCGGCGCCGTCCCTCCCGGCGCTCACGCGGCGGTGAATCGAGAAGATCGTTCCGATCGAGACGTTCACGTCGATGTTCATCGACCCGTCGAGCGGATCGTAGAGCAACACGTACTTGCCGGCCGCCTTGTCGGGCGGGACCGGGACGGGTTCCTCGTCCTCTTCGGAGGCCATCACGCAGATGCGGCCGGTGTGCTGCACGCAGTTGCGCACCGTCTCGTTCGCGAACACGTCGAGCTTCTGCTGCAGCTCGCCCTGGACGTTGATCGTGTCCATCGCACCCAGAATGTCGCTCAGACCGGCGCGGCGCACCTGGCGAGAGATGATCTTGGCGGCCAGGCACACGTCGTAGAGCAGGTTCGACAGCTCTCCCGTCGCCTCCGGGTGGAGCCGCTCCTGCTGCATGATGAAGCGCTCGATCGTCATGACTTCAGTGGATCTGAACACGCTGTCCGTCGCTTTCGAGTGTGATCGTCCCGTCGCGGTCGGTCCGATGGACGTGCACCCGGCGCGCAGCGAGCCGCGCCAACACCGCCGGCGCAGGGTGCCCGTACCGGTTCCCAACGCCTACGCTGATCACCGCCTCGGCGGGCGCCAGCTCGGCGAGCCACGCGTCCGACGTCGCCCCGGCCGACCCGTGGTGGCCCACCTTGAGCAGGGCCACATGGCCGATTCGCCCCGCCAGCCGCCCCTCCACGGGCAGCCCCGCGTCGCCCGTGAACAGCAGTCGCGCCGCGCCGTACTGGACGAGCAGGACGACCGACGCTTCGTTCGGGTCGGTCGTCACGGCCACCCACGCACTGTCGGGGCTCAGCACCGTGAGCTGCACGCCGTCCAACTCCACGCGATCGCCCGCCCGCGCCGCCACCCACCGCGCGCCCGCCGCTTCGGTGGCGGCGAGGAACTCGAGATACGGCGCCTCCCCCAGCGGCTCGCCCGGGTCGAGCACCAGATCCACTGCCAGCGCGTCGAGCACGGCGGGGAGGCCCCCGACGTGATCGGCGTGGGGGTGCGTCGCCACGAGCAGCGCTACGCCGCGGGCCCCGTGCCGGCGCAGGAACGGCACCACGACGCGCCGGCCGGCGTCGCCCGCCGGCGTGCGCGGGCCGCCGTCGATCAGGATCCAGCGGCCGTTCGGCGTGCGGAGCGCCACGGCGTCACCCTGGCCGACATCGAGGAAATGTACGGTCAAACAATGACAAGCGAAAAGGCGTGAGGGAGCGTCGAGCAGCGCGGTCCACGACAGGATCGCCCCGACGAATGCCAGCCTCGCCCCGATGAGCCACGGGCGGCGCGGCGTGCGCCACAGCCACCAGGCGACGGCGAGCGCCCCCAGCCAGAGGGCCGCCGCGGGCGCACCGGCCGCCATCACGAGGTGGCCGCCCGGGAGCGCGCCCGCGGCGCCGGCGACGACGTCGAGCAGCGCGAGACACAACCCGGCTCCCGCGGCCAGCAGGCCCGACGAAAGCAGCAGCGCGATGATCAGCCCCGGGACCGCGACCGCGCCGAGCGGAATCGCGACGAGATTGGCGAGCACGCCGACCGGCGCCACCGTCCCGAACGCGTACGCGCAGATCGGCGCAGTGAGCAACGTCGCAGCGACGGCGGGAGCGACCAGGCGGACGACGCGGGAACTGCGCTCCGTGGCGCGTCCCGCCCAGATCACGGCGGCGACGGCGCTCACCGACAGCCACGCGCCGACGGAGCGCACCGCCCAGGGGTCGAGCGCCAGGACGATCAGGGCGGCCAAGGCGATGAGCCCGCGCGGCGCGACCACGCGCTGGCGCAGCCGCGCGACGCCGTCGAGCGCGAGCATCACGGCGGCGCGCGTGGCGGGGGCCGGCAGGCCGAGCAGCCAGCAATAGACGGCGATGAGGGCTGTCGCCGCACCGAACCGCGCGCGCGGGCCCAGCCCGATCGCCCGGAGCAGCAGGCCGAGCCACGCCGCGATGAACCCGACGTGCAGCCCGGAGATCGACAGGATGTGCGCCAGCCCGGCGCTGGCGTAGCGCTCGCGGACCGCGGGATCGAGCTCGCCGGTGCGGGCGATGACGAGGGCATCGACCAACGGCGCCCGGGTCCCGAAGAGGCGCGCGCTGCGCACCGCGAGGCGGTCGCGCAGCGCACCCCGGCCCCTCGGCTCGCCGTCGAGCAGGCGGGTGCGGCGCGCCACGAGAATCCCCCGGTCCGCGTCGCCGAGCCAGCGTCCGGCCACGATCCAGGTCGTCCCACCACGCGCGGGGTGACCGTCCGGCCACCGGATCTTGAGCGCGCCGCCGCACGGGCCGCCCTGGACGTCACCCTCAACGACGCCGCCGGAGGCAGAGGCAGGATCGCGAAGGCGGAGCACCGCGGCACGCGTCCCGACGGTCCAACGACCGGCGCAACTCACCCCGCGTTCGCGGAGCGCCGCCCCGCCCCACAGTCCGCCCGCCGCGAGCATCACGCCGCACGCCGCGCCGAGTGGAGCGCGGCGCGACAGCACCGCCGCTCCCAGGAGCAGGGGGAGTCCCGCTCCCCACACGCCACTCCCGGAGAGCCCGGCCCAGAGGCCGAGCCCGAAGGCGACAGTGATCCAGAAGATCGGCGGGCGCACCCGGGGGGGCCCGTCTCAGGTTACAGCTGGACGGGTTTCGCTCCGCAGCGCGGCGCCAGGCCGACCTTGCGGAATCCCTCGAGCAACGCGACGTCGAGCTTCGCTTTCTCCTGATCGCTGGCGAGCGACAACTCGGTGAGGATCTCCCCCTGGCGGGTGGAGACGTAGCGCGGCGCCAACCGGTTCAACGCGTACACCAGGACGTCGCCACGGCAGGTGTCGCAGCCGCAGAAGGCGGGCAGCTGGGTCCGCAGGCTCGCGTATTCGCGCTGCACGATCTCCCAGGAGACGTTCGTGACGCTCATCGCGCGGCGACCTCCTGGACGGCCGGTTCGATGGGCCACCCCATGAACGTGGATCCCGTCGTACCCGTGAAGCGGACGCGCCGGTAGCTCCCGATCCACTCGTCGGGCCCGTCGACGAGCGCAACCTTGTTCGTGCGCGTGCGGGTCTGGAGCAAGGCGCCCCGCCTCGCCCGTCCCTCGACGAGCACCTCGTGCGTCGTTCCCACGAGAGCGATGTTCTTCCGCTTCGTCCCGCTGCGGACGAGCGCGATGAGCCGCTCCAGCCGTTCGCCCTGGACCTCCGGGGCGACGTGGTCCTTGAGCCGGACGGCCGGCGTGCCGTCGCGCACCGAGTACTTGAAGGTGAAGGCGTCGTCGAACCCGACGTCGGCCACGAGCGAGAGGGTCTCCCGGAACTCCTCCTCGGTCTCGCCCGGGAACCCGACGATGATGTCGGTCGTGAGGGCGATTCCGGGAACGGCCCGCCGCAGGGCGGCCACGACGCCCTGGAAACGACCGCGGTCGTAGCGCCGCAGCATCCGCTTGAGCACGCGCGAGCTGCCGCTCTGCACCGGCAAGTGCACGTGCTCGCAGACCGCGGGGGTCTCGGCCATGGCCGCCAGCACGCGCTCGGTGAAATCGGTGGGATAGGGTGACGTGAAGCGCACGCGCCGGATCCCGGGCACGATGCCCACCGCGCGGAGCAGGTCCGCGAAGTCGTGCGCGCCGTCGTGATAGCTGTTGACCGTCTGGCCAAGGAGCGTGACCTCCGTCGTGCCGGCGGCGGCGAGGCGGGTCGCCTCGTCCACCACGTCGGTCAACTTGCGGCTCCGCTCCGGCCCGCGCGTCATCGGAACGATGCAGAAGGTGCACCGATAATCGCAGCCCCGTTGCACCGTGATGAACGCCGAAAACCGGTCCCCGCGCACGGGCGGGACATCCTCGTAATGCTCCCAGCTCCTGAAGGCCACGTCGGCCCCCCGTTCGCCGCTGCGCGCGCGGGCGATCAGCTCGGGGAGGCCACGATAGCCGTCGGGGCCGATGACGAGATCCACCTGCGGCACGCGCTCGAGCAGCGCGGGGCCCAGGCGCTGCGCCATGCACCCGACGACGCCGAGCACGCTCCCGGGGCGCTTGTGGCGCTTCAACTCCCCCATCCGCCCGAGCACCCGCTGCTCGGCGTGATCACGGACGGCGCAGGTGTTCACGAGCAGCACATCGGCGACGGCGGGATCGTCGGTGCGGACGTAGCCGTCTCGCGCGAGGACGCCGAGCATCAACTCGGAATCCGAGACGTTCATCTGGCAACCGTAGGTCTCGATGTAGATGCGAGGCATGATCAATCCACGGTGATGTCGAAGCGAGGGCGGCCGTCCCACCGGTCGCTAGGAAGATAGACCGAGAGGTAGTCTTCCGTCAGCACGTCCACGCGCCCGCCGAGCCGTCCCGACACGACCCCGTCCGCCCGCTGCCCCACGCGGCGTGCCCGGTGCGCTTGCGCCTTCGCCTCGCCCACCTCGCGCAGCTCCCGCGCACGGGTGTTGATCACCACCGCGGTCCGCTGGTCCGGGAGCTTCGCCGCGGGGGCGTCGGGCCGCACGCTGAAGGGAAAGACGTGGAGGTAGGAAAAAGGCAAGGCGTGTAACAGCGCAATAGAGGCGCGGTGGTCTGCATCCGTCTCTCCGGGGAATCCGGCGATGATGTCGGCGCCCAGGCCGAACACGGGGAGCCGCTCGGCGAGCCACTCGATCCGCGCGCGATACGACCCGGCCGTGTACCAATGTCGCCCCATCCGCTTCAGCACGCGGTCGGACCCGGACTGCAGCGGCGCGTGCAGATGCGCGGCCACGTGGCGCGGCGCCTCGATCAACAGGCGGGCGAGCCCGTCGTCGACTTCGGTGGCTTCGATGGAGGACAACCGGAACCGGACGTGGGGGACGGCTGTGATCAGCGACTCCAGCAGGCTCGCCAAGGGTGGGTTAACCCCGGGCCAGCGGCCCGGGGTCAACACACCCAGACCTCCGTCCTGCCCATACGTGCCGATGTGGACTCCCGTGAGCACGAGCTCGAAGTGATGCTCGGCCAGGGCACGCGCTTCTTCCACAAGCTCCGGGATGGGCCGCGACCGGTTCTCGCCGCGCGCCAGCGTCGTCGCGCAGAAGGTGCAGTGCTCGTTGCAGCCGTCCTGGATCTTGAGCCAGCCGCGGCTGCTCGCGGCAAACGCGCGCAACACGGGGCTCGGGTGCGGCGCGGCGTAGCCGGCTGCGCGAAGCACGGCGGCGGGATCGGCGCCGCCGACGACGGCCCGCACCGACGGCAGCGCCGCGAGCGCTCCACCGTCCAGCGCGGCGGCGCACCCCATCACGATCGTATCGGCGCGGCTGGCGCGCGACACGTGGCGCACGAAGCGCCGCAGTTTGGATTCGCTCTCGTGAGTGACGGTGCAGGAGTTGACGACGGCGAGATCGGCGGCGGCGAGGTCATCGACGACGACCGCGCCCTGATCGGCGAAGGCCTGGCGCACCAGCTCGGTGTCGTACTGGTTCGCCTTGCAGCCGAAGGTGTGAAAGTAGACGTTCACGGCCGCACGGTGAGCCCCAGCAGGAACGTCCAGACGTGCTCGGTGAGTCCCGCCCCCTTGCGCTCGAGGCGCTCAACCCCGAAGTCGAGCCGCCCCCGGCCCCCGGAGAACTGCTTCCCCAGCCCTGCGGAGATGCCGAACTCGGTCGGGGCCTTGCCGGCCGGGCCGAACGGCAGCTGCCCGCCCCGCACGCCGAGCCGGAGGGGGGACGTGAGGGACCCGAGCTCCGTCCCGAGCGACCAGTTGAAGGTGTCGTGCGCGTT
>JBGPOM010000069.1:0-7873 GCA_041488075.1 Gemmatimonadota bacterium | reverse complement strand
GAGGGCCTCAGCCGGGAGCTCGGGCGCATCGACAAGATCGTCCGGAGTCTCCTCGACTATGCCCGGCCGCACGAGGAGGCCCTGCAGCCCGTCGACGTGAGCGTGGTGATGCGCGCCGCCTTTGACCTGCTCACTGCCCAGGGGGCGTTCAAGACCGTGCGGGCATCGCTTGACCTCCCGCCCGCTCTGCCGCGTGTCCTGGGGCGGGCCCACCCCCTGGAACAGGCGCTGGTGAACCTCCTGCTCAATGCCGTCCATGCCGCCCGAGGCGGCGTCGTTGTGCTGGGGGCCCGGTCGTGGGCGTACGAGGCCGGCCGCTCGATCATACCGCGGCGGGCGAGCGATCCCACCGACTGGCGATTCCCTCGGCCCCCGGAGCGGAGGCCGACGCGCACGGAGTTCGCTCCCGGCCTGCCGGGCGTGCTGCTGATAGTGGCCGATTCGGGCGCCGGCGTCGCCCCGGAGCATCGTGAGATGATCTTCGACCCGTTCTTCACGACGAAGGATCCCGGTCAGGGGACGGGGTTGGGACTGGCCATCGTGGCGCGCGTCGTGGACGACATGGGCGGCGTGATCTGGGTCGATGCCGCGCGCGAGGGCGGCGCCGCGTTCAAGCTGTTCTTTCCCGAGTCGCCCGCCGGAGGTCAGGCTTGAACCGCGTCCTCGTCGTGGACGATGAGCCGGGCCTGCGCCAGTCGCTCGGCCTGCTGCTGAGCGACGCCGGGTACGCCGTGACTGCCGAGAGCGACGGGCGCCACGCCCTCGAACGGGCGACGGCCGAGCCGTTCGACCTGATTCTCTGCGACGTCCGGATGCCCGAGCTCGACGGCCTCGCCTTCCTGCGGGCCTATCGCGAGCGCGGCGGGTCGGCCCTCGTCATCATGATGAGCGCGTATGGCGGGGAGGACGCGGCCCTGGCGGCCATGAAGGAGGGCGCCTACGACTACATCCCGAAGCCGTTTCGCCCCGACGAGGTCGTGCTCACGCTTCGCAAGGCCGAAGAACGGGAGCAGCTGCGTCGCACCGTGGTGGGCCTGCGGGCCCAACTCGAGCGCGGCCCCGACGCCCGTGCCCTCGTCGCGGAAAGTCCGGCGATGCGAGCGGCGTTGGACGTAGTCTCCCGCGTGGCGGAGCACAAGACGACCGTGTTGATCACCGGTCCGAGCGGCGTCGGGAAGGAAGTCATCGCGCAGGCGATTCACCGCGCCAGCCCCCGCGCCGCCGCCTCCTGCATCGCGGTCAACTGCGCCGCGATCCCGGAGGCCCTGCTCGAGTCGGAGTTGTTCGGACACGCCCGCGGCGCCTTCACGGGCGCGACCGCGGACAAGGTGGGGCTGTTCGAGCAGGCCGATGGGGGCACGTTGCTGCTGGATGAAATCGGCGAGCTGCCGCTCGGTCTGCAGGCCAAACTGCTGCGCGTCCTCCAGGAGTCCGAGGTCCGCCGGGTCGGAGACCATCGGACCCGGCCCGTGGACGTGCGCGTGCTGGCCGCGACGTCGCGCGACCTCGCCGCCGAAGTCGCGGCGCATCGGTTCCGGGACGACCTCTACTACCGCCTCAACGTCGTGACCATTCAGCTGCCGCCGCTCGCCGAGCGGCGCGAGGACATCACCCCGCTGGCGCAGTACTTCGCCGCCCGTCTGGCCCGCCGGCTGGGGCGCCCGCTCGCCCTTGCGCCGACGACTCCCGCCTGGCTCGAGGCGCAGCCGTGGCGCGGGAACGTCCGCGAACTCGAACACGCCATCGAGCGCGCCGCCGTGCTGACGGGGCACGAGGTGCTGGAGCCGGCGGATTTTCAAGTGAACCCGCCCCTCAAGGACGTGCGGCCTGGCGGCGGCGTGACGCTGCGCGCTGCGCTGGACCAGGCCGAGCGGCAAGCGATTCTCGACGCGTTGCAGGCCGCCGGGGGAAACAGGCGGGCCGCTGCCAACAGCTTGGGGGTCAGCCTGCGGACGCTGTTTTATAAGATCAGTCGCTACGGCCTCGAGTAGTGCAATCCACTGCACTACTGCAGTCAATTGCAGCTCCCGCGTCGTTGTCACAGAGCGCATCTCCTTCATTTCCAATGTGTTGTACGCTGGCACGGCTCCTGTAAGGGGGATAGGCCATGAACCGAAACTTTTCGCGCCCCGGGACCCGGGGCTTCACGCTGATGGAACTGGTGATCGTCATGGTGCTGATCGGCCTCATCGTGGCCATGGCTGCGCCCAAGATCGACTTTGTGAAGTTCCGCGTGGAGAGCGCGATGCAGGGCATCGGCACGATGTTCCTGGCGGTCGAACGGCAGGCGATCACGCAGCAGCACGACATCATCATCCGGTTCGACGTCGCGAACAACGCCGTTCGGATTCACGAAGACCGGAACAACAATGGTCTGCAGGACGTGGGAGAGCGGGTCCGCGGCGTGCCGCTGGGCGAAGCCATCGTGTTCGGACGGGGCGGGGCGACGGCGCGGCCGATGGGGCCGGGCCCGATCACGTTCACGAAGGTGATCAGCGGGATGCCTGCCCTCGTGTTTCACCGGGACGGCAGCGCTAGCGAGGCGGCGGGCTTCTATCTGACATCGGCCCGGGCGGCCGCCGGCACCACACGAGTGAAGGACGCTCGCGCCATCGAGGTCGAGGCCGCAACGGGCCGCGCGTCGTGGTATCGGTACAACGGCACCAAATGGGTGAGGGCCTTCTGATGAACCGGGACTCTGGATTCACCTTGATCGAGGTCGTGCTTGCGCTGACGATCCTGCTGATCGTGATCGTCGGCCTCGTGAGCACGACCGGCAAGGCCACGCACGTCGCGGTGACCGCCGAACGGCAGGCCGCTGCGGTCGAGCTGGTGCAGGACAAGGTCGATCGCGTCCGTGTCGACCCCGACTATGCGGGATTGGACACGCTGTACGGGACGACCGAGACGACGTTCCCGACCCTGCCCGGCTTCAAGCGGGTCACGGTCGTCCAGCGGATCAACTCAAGCGGAAACGACTTCAAAAGGATCACGGTAACGGTCACAGGCCCCGGTGTAGCGGCGCCTGGGGTCTCCCGCACCGTGACGGTGGCGGCTCCATGACGACGCGCGTGACGCAGTCCGAGCGGGGGTTGACCCTCGCCGAGATGCTCGTGGCCATGCTGGTGTTCTCGTTCGTTCTGGCGGGGGCCCTGGCGTTCCTCAAGGCGCAGAGCCGGAGCTTCCAGCTCTCGAGCCAGCGCGTGGGGATGTACCAGAACGTCCGGTACGCCCTGAACGAAATGGAAAAGGACCTTCGCACGGCCGGGGCCTCGACGCCGGATATCCAGCCACAGATGATCTACGTCAGCTCGAACGTGGTGGCGTTCAACGGCAACTACTGGACCGACGTTGCGAACGACATCTACGCCGTCTACTACAATCCCGACGCGCCGGCGGGGAGCGTCACGGCGATGGCCAAGGCGGATCGGATCACGATCCCGCTGACGTCGTTCGCGTACCCCGATACGAACTACTTAACCGGACCGGTCAACAGCAATTCGGAAACGATCATCTTTTACTTCGAGCCGGATACCAGCACGTCCCGCGCGGACGACTACGTGCTGCAGCGCCAGGTCAACAATCTGGCGCCGGACGTGGTCGCCCGGAACGTCCTGCCGACGACCGGCCTCCCGTTCTTCCAGTACTACCGTCACGTGGCGGGTGTGGCGGGGGCGCTGTCGCTCCAGATAGTGCCGGCGGCGAGCCTGCCCCTCCAGCACAGTGTGCCGATTCACCTGGCGCTCACCGATACCGGCCCGGCGTCGCGCATCGACAGCGTGCGCGCCGTGCAGGTCAACTTCACCATCACGAACGGCCTGACGGGGACGCGGGAGCGCAAGCGTACCATCACGCGCGTGATCCGCCTGCCCAACGCCGGACTCGCCAACAAGAAGACGTGCGGCGACCAGCCGCTTCTGGGCACCCCGTTGACCGCGGTGTACTCGCCGATGCCCACCGGGGAGCCGGCGGTCCGTCTCAGCTGGCTACCCGCGACCGACGAGAACGGCGGCGAGAAGGACGTCGAACGCTACGTGATCTGGCGCAAGGCCCCGGCGGACCCCGACTGGAATGATCCGTACCTCAGTATTCCAGCGGGTACCCCGACGTACGTGTGGCTGGATGCGTCGGTCACGTCCGGAGATCAATTCTTCTACGCCCTGGCGGCGCAGGACTGTACGCCGACGCTGTCCAACCTGGCGACCAGTGTGCTGGTCGTAATTCCTTGACGAGGGAAAGTCCCATGAACGCCTGCAAACTCCATCGATCCGAGCGCGGTATCGCGCTGGTGGTCGTCCTGCTCGTGGTGCTGGCCGTTGCCGCCATTGCGGCGGGCGCGGCGCTACTGAGCTCGAACACCAGTCTGATCGACCGCTACCACACGCGGCTCAGCGTTCTCGAGACCGTGGCTGATGCGGGCCTCGAGGAGGTCCGGTCCGCGGTCAACGCGAACAAGACCATCTACCCCGACACCGGCTACCGCACGATCGAGAGCGGGGTCGCGGTCTACACCGCGAGCGGCGCGGTCATTCCGAACGTGAAGCGCTGGACGTACCTCGGGCCGATCGGCGTCACGTCGGGGCAGTACGGCGTCTTCGGCAGCGTCGTCGCCGTGGTCCAGGACGCGCAGGGCAACCGCGTGGTCCGCCGCAGCGAGATCTTCCAGGAAAGCTTTGCGAAGTTCGCCTACTTCACGCACGTGGAAGGGAGCATCGTGTTCGCGGCGGGCGACCAATTGTTTGGGCCCGTGCACAGCAACGATGTGATCAATATCGGCAGCGGCAGCCCCGGCCCGACGTTCTGGGGGCCCATTGTGACGGCCAAGACCATCAGCAATCGGGCCAACGGCATTTACAAGCAGGGGTATACGGAGAACGGTCCGGTCATTCCTTTCCCGGCGACCGCGGACCTGTCAAAGCTCCAGAGCCAGGCGGCGGCGGGCAACATGGCGTTCGTCAGCACGACCTCCGGCACGCAGGGTCAAGCCACCACACGCATCGAGTTCGTGGCGCGGGACCTGAACGCCGACGGGGACTCGACCGACGACAACGAAGGCTTCATCAAGGTGTACCAGGCGAACATCGTCGCTAACGCCTGGTGGGTGGTCGCCGACACGATCCTGTATGCCGGTACGACCAACCTCTCGGGCGTCCGCAACTCGCCCAACTGCGGCCACATCTACACCGCGGTCGGCGGGAACCACATCGCCGGCGGGTTCGTGACGTTCGCGAGCCATCTGGTCGCGTGGGCGGGCAACGACTCCAAGACCAACGCCCCCAGCCAGAGCGGCGCGGGGGTCCCCATGCGGCGCTGCTATCTGGGCGGCTCGGACAGCCTGAACACCCCAAAGGTGTTCACGGTAAACGACGGCCGCGGCCACTGGCTGCCGTGGCCCGGGGTGATCAGCCCGTTGATCCCTGCCTGGCCCGACCGCGCCTATCTCTGGCCGATCAGCCGCAGCCTGAATCCCAACTTCAAGGGCGTCATCTACGTGACGGGGAAAGTCGCGATTAGCGGCAAACTGCGCGGCCAAGTAACGCTGGCGGCGTCGGATAACATCATCATCCCCGACGACATCACATACATGACCAACCCCGGCTCGACGGTGCAGTGCAACTCCTCGGCCCGCGACATGCTGGGACTCTTCAGCGGCACGGACGTGGTGATAGCCGATAACCTGATCAACGACCCGATTCCGCCGGTCAGCGGGGGAGTGAACGTCACGTGGGACGAAACCACTGACGAGTTCGTCCACGCCGTCGTGCTGGCGCTCAGCAACTTCACTGTGGAGAGCTACAACACCGGACCGACGAACTTCGAGAAATGCGGCACCACGAACTGGGGACGCGGCTGCCTGTTCCTGACCGGTGGGATCATTCAGTACCAGCGCGGGGCCGTCGGCACCACCGGTGGCACCGGGAACCTGAAACGCTACTCGTACGACGCCTGTGCGTCGGTGAACCCGCCGCCGTACTTCCCAACCACGGGGCATTTCGCCCGCGCGCATTACTATGAAGTGGAGCCGACCGGGTTCAACATCACTACCTTCTGGCCCCTGCTGCACTAACGGCTCTGTGGTCGCTTGACCCGCCCCCGTGCACGCTTCGCGGTGCACGGGGGCGGTCTGTTTCCGTGCGAGGAATAGCTCCCCGCCGCGTCGTTTCGAGTACGCCCCTCCGCAGCGTCGCCGCTAGAATGGCCCGTGCCGTCGAATCGAGTTACCGCCGGGGTCACGGTCGTCGAGGTGCTGCTCGCGATCACCGTCCTGACCGTGGGTCTGCTCGGGCTCGCGACGGCGGCGGCACTCGTCACCCGCATGGTCGCGCAGGGGCGGCGGGCCACGGAAGCCTCCCTTTTTGCCGCCCAGCGGTTGGAATTGTTGCGCACCGCCGCGTGCGGCCACGGCGCCGATCTCCACGGAGGTCAGGAGACCATGCTGCGCGGTACTGTCGCCCTGGTGTCAAATAGCTGGCGTTTCTCTCGGCTCGGCGCTCAGACGTGGCAGATCCAGCTGACCACGGCATCTCAGGCGAGCGGCCAACGCTCCCGCACCGTGCTGACGGAGACTGCGGTGATATGCTGACCCCGCGCGGAGTCACGCTCGTGGAGCTACTGGTGACGCTGGGGCTCATGGGCATCGTCTCGACCGCGATCTACCGCGTCCTGGTGAACAGCCAACGGGCGTATCAGGTCGAGACGCAGCGCATCGACATGCAGCAGAACCTGCGCGCCGCCGCCACGATCCTGCCCGCGGAGCTCCGAGAGCTGGACGCGGCCGACGGCGACCTGATCGCCCTGTCGTCGACGTCGCTCACGATCCGAGCGACCCGGCAGCTGGCGTTCATCTGCGCCCTCCCGGCGATCGGCGTGCCCGTCGCGGGCACGGTCGACGCTACCTTGACGATCCGCCAGGATCCCTTCTACGGCATGCGCGACTTGAGCAGCACGACCGACTCGATCTTCGTTTTTTACGAAGGCGATCCGGGCACGCCGCGCGACGACGGTTGGGTGCGCGGCCGGCTCAGCGCCGACCCCGCGCCCCTGAGCTGCGCGGACGGCTCCCCCGGCAGGCTCCTGCGCACTCGTCTCGTCTTCCAGACGAACCAGGTCGCCCGAACCGGCTCCATCTCGAGTGGTTCACCAGTGCGCGGCTTCGAAACCATGTCCTACGCGTTGTATCTGGCGACGGACAACCGCTGGTACCTCGGCGCGCAAAGCGGTTCGAGTGGCGGCATGCGTCAACCCGTGGTCGGCCCGCTCAGTGGCGCGACCGGCGTCACATTCGAGTACTTCGATGCGGACGGCGCGACAACCGCGGTCGCCACGCAGGTTGCGCTGATCCGCATCACCGTGCGGGCGCGAACCGCTGTGCCGGTTCGCAAGGGCGACGGCCCGCCGGCCTACGTCACCGACAGCATCACCACCACGGTGTCCCTGCGGAACAACCGGCGCTGGGACACGACCGCGCCCGGTTCATGAAGGACGGTGAGCGCGGCTTCGCCCTCGCGGTCGCCATCCTGGCCTTGGCGGTGGTCGCGGCGCTCGCGGCCGGGATGTTCTTTGCCGGCGTCCTGGAGCAACGAGTCGCCGAGAACGGGCGCCGGCTGCAACAGGCGTTCGGACTCGCCGAGGTAGGCATCGGCTGGGAGGTCGCGAACTGGGAGCCGGGTACGCATAACACCATCCCGGTCTATCCGGCGGGCACGTTCACGATTGCCCCGCGGGCCATGGCCTTGGGCACGTGGAGCGGGCGCGTGCTGAAGTTGAACGACAACCTCTACTGGATCGAGATCCTGGCGGAAGACTCGGCAAGCGGGGGGGGGGCGGGGGGGGGGAGGGGGGCGCGCCAGCGCAACGGACACGTCGCGCGCGT